>CAZVOS010000065.1:0-9233 GCA_964628845.1 uncultured Bacteroidales bacterium
CCAAATCCTGTTATTCAGAATAATGAAATAAATATTATGCTCACAAATAATATTTCTAACTGCAAAATTGAAATAAAAGACATTCAGGGGCGTATTCTATTTCATAAAAACACTTCAGAGAATAATATTAAAATAAACCCTCATAAGCTTTCTAATGGAATGTACTTTATTTACCTAAGTTTCGGAAAAGTAACATTTACAGAGAAAATTATAGTGCTTTAAACATTATTAATAATTTTTCTCAAAAAATTCAAAATATTTAGATATATTCTTATCTTTATAAAAAACAGGGTAATTTTCAACAGAGATAACAAACTGCTTAAAATCATTTTTGTTATAGCCATCAAAAACCTTCTTATTATCCTTAATAGCACTAAAATATTTCATTGCAGCAGTTTTATCATTAAAATTTGCAACAGTAATTATCTGACTAACATCATCAAGAAATACATTACTCGCTGTCAGATTTAAAAGTCTGTGATATTCTGTATTATAATCTGATATCTTATTCTTAAATTCATTTACTTTTACCTTCTTAGCATCTATAACAACTACGTAAAAATGTATTGTTGAATCGTTTTTTTGATACATTAATACTGGCTTATCTATTTTAGAATCAACAACGGCTTCCGATTTCCCTTGCAAATAATCAAGTATATTTTGAGCCATTGGAGCCAAAGGAGTTTTGCTATATAATGCCATAAAATCATTCAAAGCTTTTTCAAACTCTTCTTTAGTCTGTGTTTTTCCTATACAAAGTGCTTTTATATAAGCAAATTTTGGCTCTGTTTCCGATTTGGAAAATTTACTAATTCCTTCATTAGATTTTTGAATAGCTGCACTGTAATTTTTATTTATATAATCATTATAAACATCACTATAAAAAACTTCTGCTTCGCTTTGCTGCTTCGACTTCTTCTGAAAATAATCAGGATCATTAATTACTTTTGCATGTTCAGAATCTGGAAACTTATTTAATATTAAATTCTTATAATAATCTGATTTCGTATTATCCTTTAATAAATCATAGGTACGGTAAAGATGAAAATATGAATTTAAAAGATATTTATTTGTGGGATATCTGTCAACTAATTGCTCAAAAGATTCATTTGATAATTTATATTCTTTAAGATTATCTTTATATATAGTTCCTAAATTATACAGAGCATTTATTATTTTTTCATTAGATTTTTCAATCATTTCTGGTGTTGTAGGTATATTTTTTAAATAGTTGTTTCTATCCTTAGGATCATTGGATGTTTTGTTTTTTATATTTGCTGAATCACCCTCAATATCTTCTTCTTCTCCAGAATTATCAGCAAATTCAACAACCATTTCTTTGTTGCTCAACCTCCAGTTATCCTCAAGTTTTCTATTACCCCATTTACGCATAAATTCCGTATATCCAAAACTAACGGCTGAAGGATTATAAAAATACCAACCACCTCCTGTTTGTTGCATTTGCATATTGGGATTATTCTGTTGTGTATGTAAAAACATACTTTGTTGCCTGTCTATTTCCTCCTGAAGCTTACGCTGTTCTTCTGCCTTAATTTCTGCAATAATTTTATCAACTATGGCAATACGTTGAGATTCTGACATCTGAGAAAGTTTCTGCAAACTATCTTCTAACTGAACAGTATTTATATTTTTAGCAAGCTCAGATAATATTTTTTGTTTCTTCTCAATAACTTCATAATCTTTAAAATCCTTAGGTAAAAAAGCAATTGTGCTGTCGTAAAACACCTGAGCATTTATATAATCAGGTTTTTTATAAAATATTTCAGCTAAAGTATAAAAAGAAACTGCTTTCTGCCTATCATTCGACACACTTGATGAGCAAGATAACTTAAGATATTCTATGGCTTTCTCTTCTTTATTATCTTTAAGTGCTATCTGTGCCAATGCAAAATATATCTGATCTAAATAATCTTTATTTTTCTCATCTTTTAACATCTTTGTTAATAATTCAATAAGATTTTTGCTCTGTCCTGAACTGGCATCATAACACATGGCTGCACTTATTTTGGCATTAAATTCCATTTCATAAGGAGGACTCATCCTGATAACACGGTTGAATGCTTTACTGGCATTAGTTAAATCTCCAATCTTCTGATATAGCTGTCCTAAAATAAAATTTAAACGAACTTTATCCTTTTTCTTATTAGTTGATTTTATGGCACTTACAATATGCCTCGATGCCTCTTCATACATTTCTTGTTTAATATAATAGTCAGCATAAATACGATGAAAATCATAAACTTGCTTCTTCTTTAGTTCTCCCTTTTCCATAGCAATTTCTAACTGCTCAAGTACAGAACCTGATTTGCCAAAATTTTTTGTAATATTATTTGTTTTAGCTGAATTAAGATATGCTTCATTTCTTATAATATCGTAATTGTAAAGACGTATTACAAATTCAAAAGTCTCTGATGCCAGCTCATACTCCTTCTTGTAAAAATTTGCTTTACCTATCATTATATAACTGCGGGGTATCCATTTCACGTATTCTACCCCTTTAAAAGTCATAGAATGCTTACGAATAACTTTTGATGCTTTTTCAATAGCCCTATCCATTTTAGGAAAATTACTCTGTGCCTGCTGCAAATTACCAAGGCAGAATATTTGAAGAACTTCATTATAATTGTCCTCGTGCGACTTTGCCAAATCAACTACGCCTTCTTTCAGACTTTCATTGCCATTAAAATAACCATTATATTTTGATACCATATTATGATATACACGACGGGTAAAAGTATTCTTCTTTGTAGAACATGCAGTTAGTATAAAAATTATAACAGTTAAAGTTATTAAGAAATTTATACGGCTTTTCAGATAGAGCATCAACAAAATGATTATGTTATTTTTTATGTAGTTTATATAACTTATATTTCACAAAATTATTTTATTTTTTTTAAATATATGAATAAACTTTTATTTCAAATCAAATTATTAATTTATATTAATCTAAAATTATAATTATATCAATTAATAGATGTAATTGATAAAATATGATTAAATAGTAAGATGATTTATCAAAAATAAATTGTTAAATTTAAAAATATTTTGTTAAATTTAAAATATTTATTAATTTTGTTGCTCACCAATAATTAATTACCTTATTATTATCTTATGAAAAAAAGAAAAATCAAATTACTTCTAGTAGAAGATGACCCCAATTTAAGTGAGGTCATAAAAGACCTGCTTAGCATGTCTGGTTACGATTTAAAATTATGCCGCGACGGGGCAGAAGGATATCTGCTTTTTAAAAAATTCTCTTTTGATATCTGTATTTTAGATGTAATGTTACCAAAAATGGATGGATTCTTACTGGCAGAAGAATTTCGTAAACTTAACAGAGACATACCTATAGTTTTTCTTACTGCAAAATCCATGAAGGAAGATAGAATTAGAGGGTTTAAGATTGGCTGCGACGACTATATTACTAAACCTTTCAGCAGCGAAGAACTGGTATTACGTATTGAAGCTATCCTAAAAAGAACTTTGAACAAAGAAAGATTAAGTGAAGATGATAAAGAAATAGTTTTTAAGTTTGCTTCTCTTTCTTTCAATTATACCAATATGAAGTTAAGCGGTAAAAATACAGACTTAAAATTAACAAAAAAAGAATGCGACCTCCTTAAATTTTTTCTTGAACATAAAAACAGAATTGTTACTAGAGAAGAAACTCTAATGGCCGTTTGGGGAACAGATTCTTATTTTATTGGAAGGAGCATGGATGTTTTTGTTACAAAACTCAGAAAATATTTAAAAATTGAACCTAAACTAAAAATTGAAAATATTCATGGTATAGGTTTTAAATTTGAAATTAAAGAATAATTTTTCCCTCTTCCCTATAATATTTAATGCTCTTTCTTTCCTTTAATTATTTTTTATATTTGAAACAACTTTATCCATTATCTTACATTTAAATTATTTATATAAACAATAAAGCTCTATAGCAACTTTAATGATTTTTTTCGTCTATTTACTGAAATTCAACAAAATATTTAAGATACCAGCTTGAGGTCCAAGTTGTTTTTTAGTTAGTTAGTAAGTTGCCCTGTATATTGCAGGGCAATTTTTTTTTATTAATTTTACCCCAATTTTTAGCATTCTATGCATTTATTTTTTGAAGAACATATTAACAATTTAGAAACTTTAATTACTCTTAACGAAGAAGAGTCTCATCATGCTGTAAAAACCTTACGTTATAATATTAACGATTCAATGCATGTTACAGATGGAAAAGGAAAACTTTACAAATGCAGGTTAATAGATTATAGAAATAAAAAATGCTTTTTGAAAATATTAGCAATTGAAAATCCTAAACCGAAAAACTATCGTATCCATATAGCTTCTGCATTAACAAAAAACATCGCACGTATAGAATATTTAATTGAGAAAGCTGTCGAAACAGGTATTGATGAATTTACACCCATCATATTCAAACACAGCGAACGTACACATTTTAATAATGAAAGATGTCGTAAAATTGCAATTAGCGCTATAAAACAATCCCAACAGTTCTATCTTCCAATTATTAATCCTGTAATTGAATTTTCGGGTTTTCTTAATTATATTAAAACATTAGAAACAGAGAGATTTTTAGCTTATCAAAATGCTGATTCTCATTTAAAATCTAAATTGATACCTGAAAAAAATTATATTATTATGATTGGCCCTGAAGGTGATTTCTCAACAGAAGAAATTGAAAGTGCAAAAAATGCTGCTTTTGAATTAGTAAACTTAGGGAAAAACCGACTCCGTACCGAAACAGCTGCTTTATTATCTTGTATTATTGCCGACCTGATTAATACTTAAATATTTTTTATGAAAAAAAATCTATTCTTATTATTCTGTCTTCTCAGTTTAAATATTTATGCACAAACTTCTTCATCTGTCAAAATTGCCTTATTAAAATACAAAGGGGGAGGCGATTGGTATGCCGATCCCACTGCTTTGCCAAATCTGATTAAGTTCTGCAATAAAAACCTGAATACTCTTATTTATCCCGAACATGATGTGATTGATGTAGGTAGCCCTGAAATATTTAACTACCCATTTATTCATATGACTGGCCATGGCAATGTTGTTTTTTCAGATTTCGAAGCTGCTAATTTAAGAAAGTACTTAATAGGAGGAGGGTTTCTTCATATTGATGATAATTATGGTATGGATGAATTTATTAGACCTCAACTTAAAAAAGTTTTTCCCGAATTGGAACTTATTGAATTAGCTTTTAATCATCCTATTTACAAGCAAAAATATGAGTTTAAAAATGGTCTCCCTAAAATTCATGAACATGACGGAAAACCGCCTCAGGGTTTTGGATACTTCTGGGAAGGACGTTTAATATTGTTCTATACATACGAAACAGATCTAAGTGATGGCTGGGAAGATGCCATCGTTCATGGTGATTCTGAAGAAATAAGATTAAAAGCTTTACAAATGGGAGCAAACATTATTCAATATGTATTCAACAGAAATGATAATTTATAAATTGTATAATTTACCTTAGTAAATTCAACCAGCCTTTTAGTTGTATTTCCTTATCCTTTGCAAGATAGCTTTTCGATTTGTATGTTACTACCCAATAATAGGTGCCTTCAGTAGCTTCAATGCCATTAAAAGTTCCATCCCAACAAGCCGAAATATCATGAGCTTCAAAAACCAATTTACCCCAACGGTTAAATATGGTAATGTTAAAATACTCAAGAAAATTGCCTTCAGCATAAAAAAAATCATTTATACCATCGCCATTAGGAGTAAACACATTTGGCAACATAATATCTATACATGGTTTTATTTCAATCGAATCTTTTGTCAAGCAACCGTGATTATCTACTACAACCCAGTAAGTTCCTGCTTGAGTTACTTGTATGGTTGAATTGGTTGAACCATCCTGCCATATATAATGCTGATATCCTCCACCTGCATCAATTACAATATCAGGAGAAGAACAAAAATATAAACTATCACCCAAATTCACAATAGGATACTCATGCACTATTATACTTATATTTACATTTGAAGTACAGCCCTCATCAGAAGTTCCATTAACACTATATGTAATATCGTTGTTGGGAGTGGCAATTACCACATCGCCTGTGGTTGTTGATAAATAAGTGGCTGGAGTCCATGTATAAGTTTCGGCGCCTGATGCTACTAGAGTAATACTACTTCCCTCACAAACAGATGGATTTAAGGGTTGAATACTTATAGCAGGATTGGGATACAAATTAACAAGTACACTTGATGTATCAGAACAGATACCATTTATAGCTGTCCATAAAAATGTATAATGCCCATATGAATCAACTGACACTGTTGGATTTGAAACCTGATTCGAAGGGTTATATACAGCATTACCAGTTCCAGAAACTAATAACCATGAGCCGCTACCAGAACTCGTTGAGGCATGCAACCCAAATGCAAGCAACCCACATAATTCAATATCATTACCAGCATCTACAGTAGGAATGTCATCTACCTGAATATTTATAACTGCACTGCCTGTACAAGCATTATTATCTGTAGCTGTTATTGTATATTGTGTGGTTGTAATGGGATAAGCATTAACACTTTGCCCGGTATCTGAAGATAAACTAAGTGATGGTTGCCATAAATAATAAGTGCCCCCGCTAACATTAAGTATAACAGAATCACCTTCACATATTGTAGTATCAGCAGGATTTACAACAAGTGTAAGATTGGGATGCAAATCAACAGTTGTGCTCGCTGAATCTGAACAGACGCCATTTGTTACCACCCAGATGTATTCATAAATACCATATTGGTCAACATGTACATCGGGTTGAGCTACCTGATTCCCTGGTGTAAATATTGAATTACCAGACCCCGTCAATTGATACCAAAAACCATTGCCATTATTTAAAACAGCATTTAACGTAAAATCTAAAACCCCACATAATTGCTGAGATATTCCCGCATCTATAAGGGGCATGCTGTCAACAAAAATTGTAATTACATTGGAGTAAACAGTGTTACAACTATCTGTGGCTTCCCTTACAAAAAAAGTTGTCTGAGTTAAAGCTCCCGACTGATATGTGTTGGCTGTAGCTGATATAATAGAGTTCCAACCCAATGTTCCAGGTATATTTGTTGTTGTTGAATAATACCATTGATAGTTTACAGTGCTGCCTGAGCCCCCTGAAGCATCACTTATACTAAAAAATTCATCAGGTATTGTATTTTCACAAATTGTTGTATCTGTACCTATTGTTCCTCCCTGAAGTTCAGGTAAAACAAAAATAGTAACCACATTTGAATATTTTAAACCACAACTGTCTGTAAATTGCCGGACAAAATGTGTAGTTTCAAATAAGTTAGTGGGCTGATAGGATTCACTTTGAGCACCTAAAATATTAGTCCATTGGCCTACACCCGCTGTATCACTTGTTGTTGACATTTGCCACTGATATTGAGGTGTACCACCTGTTCCTCCGCTGGCTGTTTGAATATTAATAAGCGTATTAGGCGTTGCTCCATAACAAATAGTATCAGTATTTCCAATAATACCAGGTGTCAGCTCAGGTAAAACAATGAGGGTAGAAAAAACAGGAATAGACCAACCACAACAAACATCCCTTTGCCTTAGTGTTACAATATAGGTACCTTCATCTAAACCAGTAAGCTGAGGAGCAGGAACATTTGATGAAAAAATAAAAGAGTCAGGATGTGTGGCGTATAATAACCAGTCGTATTCTAAAGCCAGTAAATCGGCTGTTAAATAAATTATACTGTCGAAACAGGCAGGAGATGTATTAATAATTATTTGAGGGAGCATCCTGTCATCTGTTATTCTTACAAAAAAATCAAAATCACCATTATTGGCGCCAAGAGTGTATGTTCCTGTTGAATCAAAGTAAGTTATAATACTATCATACAAAAGACTATATGACGATGTAACAGGATTGATATCATTTATTAAATGTCCGTTTGTCGGAAGAGTCCAAAGTCCATCCAATTTGCTCATTTCAATCTCAGAATAAGTACATCCTCTGAAATTATTGTAATTAACCGTTATTTCAGTAGGATGGGGTATAGCTGTACTTAAACCATTAAGAACGGCTGTTCCACCTATTGCAATTGGTATTATAATACCCTGAGCACCATCCTGACCTCTGCCACCATCACCGCCTTTGCCGCCATTACCACCATCAGCACCTGCACCATTTTCCGATTGACAATTCATATCTCCTAACCCACCTGCCCCGCCATTACCACCAACGCCTCCTACACTACCTGCTCCTCCTAATACAGGACTTGTTATTGGAACAACAACAATACTTGATGTGATGGTACCTGTTCCAGTACCTGAAACATAAATGCCAAACGTGGAGCCCCCTCCCCCACCTCCTTGTCCACCTGTAGCTCCCTCACCTCCACTACCACCGCCACCACCGCCATTGCCTCTACCGGGCAAACAAAATGGCAAAATTCCGGTACCCTGACCTGATGAGCCGCCGCCGCCTTGGCCACCGCCACCGCCATAACCATCACCACCATTCAATCCATAGGCGGGAACCCAAATATAATTTGAATAATCATAATTTGTAGTGGCAGGAATTAAATATGAAATTCCATCTTGTCCATCCTGTCCTGTTTCTCCAACAACAGCATCTCCAGGAATACATGCTGATGCCCTGTGTCCTCCAGTTCCTGCGTTTGAACCCCCTGGTGTATTGCCATTACCTCCATTCTCACCTGTAAAGCCGGTTTCTCCGCTACAAAACAATGAAAATTCATCATACCCCCCTCTGCCTCCATTACCACCAGCACCTCCCACACGAATACCAATTCCAACAGAATCAGCTCCTATGCCGCCATGCCCATTGGCATCCAAATCACAATTCAGAACACCATTATGTGTTTCTCCACCTGCAATACCATTAAAACCATTGTTACCATCCATACCATCATCTCCAACCGCTGACCAAGATAGGTTGATGCTATTTTCTGTAGGGGAACTTGCCCCTAAATCTGTAATAGCAGCTGGCGGTGTATTATCGGAGCTACCCCCACTTTCATAACCAATGGTAAAATCATCTATGTTATTTGACAGATTACCGCTTAACATTACTCCAGCATATTTAGCTGCTGTATTGCCCTGCTCTTTGTTTATATCGATAATTGTTCCTGCTAACTGTCCATCAATATAAAAATTAAAATGATGAATGATCTCAGTTCAACTATTGGGGATCTAGGAA
>CAZVOS010000066.1:0-9111 GCA_964628845.1 uncultured Bacteroidales bacterium
TGAAGTGGTGGAAGTAGCCAATAATGCAGAGCCCAAAATGACGCTTATTATTAAGGAGTTGATTAAAGAATTGTAAAATATCTAGGGTCGGCTGAAAAACACATAACACACACATTATTATGTTTTTACATGTATTTTTAATACTTGGGCAAGGAATTTTAAAGAAATAACTATAAAGTCTTGCAAAAAATCAGTAGTTCTAACCTAAATTATTCATAATATATTGTGATTTAGTGTTAGTGGCCTATTATTTATTATTTTGCCACGAAGTCTCTAAGACGCCAGTCCAGCCCTTAGTCATCGCTTCAACTGCCGCCTCTCATGCTTGCCCGCAGTGAAACGATGACTTACCGTCGCTAAAACCTTTTTAAAAACTACTTCTGTTTGCAAGAAATTTAGTTTTCCAAAGTATAGTATATCAGTTTAGTATATCCGTTTGTGTAGCGGTATATGTAAATATGTCCTTTGAGGGGTTGCAGTGTTTTACGACCGAGTAAATCAAAAATTTCGTATTCGCCTTCAGGTTTAAGCAAGTCGTATTCGTTTACCGACATGGGGGCGCAGTTGTTAGAATCATTTACGAAGAACGGCTGTGAGCCGAGCATGCCAAAACCGTAGTTGACCCACACCTGATAAACGCCACCCGTATCACTAACAGTTATTTCTTGTGTGTTTTCGCCAGTTGACCAGAGGTAGGACTGATAGCCTGGTGGTGCAGTAAGTTTTAGTGCGTTGGTGGCAAGGGTGCAGGCAATGGCGGGGCGGGGAAACTCGAAGGGCAATTTTGTTACATAGGCACGATAGGTAAGCACAGAATCCTGATAGATAATTCGGGTAATTAGATTTCCAGCATTGTCTGTAAAATCAATGCTGGGGTATGGTCTGCGGCTGGTGCCATAATTAATAAGATGGTTCAGGTCGTTGGTTATCTGATGATTTCCCATGAGCAATGCAGGGAAACCCGGGTTGGGTTTATGCTCCCATATTTTTGTAGCAGTCATAGCTACAGTATCAAGCGTGTACATAGTAGCTCTGCATTCATTGGGGCTTGGGAATGCATTATCGAAAACGGAGTAAGAGCCATCGGGGTAACTTCTGAAGTCGTGCTGGGCAGTAAAGCCAGAATCATTGGTGCATGTAAAAGAATTTGATTTGCCGCCAAGCCGCCATATAACATCGCCTGTGGTACGGTCTATTTTATACACAGCATCGAGGTGGCGGAAAGAGACTAAGAAGTTGCCATCCGTATCTTCGGCAATAGAGTTGGGGTGCGTATAATCAAAACCATTTTCGTAATATCCATAAACATCATAAGTTTCAGTTGGGAAAATATGGTCGAAGGTGCTCCATTCGAAGACAATATTTTTTGCGGTATCCATTTCTATGAGCACATCGCCAATGACTTTTGTAGTTGGGCTTCCCTGTACACCTGCAAAAGAATAAGCACTTAAATCCATTATACTGTCCTTATAAAGAGTGAATGCAACATTGCCATTTTGCAGCAATTGAAATTCATGGGGGTTTACAAACAAGCCACCGAATTGCGAGTAGGTATCCACTATCTGAAACGAAGTGTCGATAAAATGAAAGCCATGCGGATTGTTCTGAAAATAGCAGCTAAACTTATTGATAGATGGATGGTATTGGAAGTTGAAAAATCTTATTATATTGCCATTAGAGAACCATGTAAGGTAGCCATCTTTATCGAGGATAGCCATACAGGGTTTGAGCCATTTTTCTTTGTTGGGCAGCAAGCTCAGAGGGGCTGTTAAATAGTAGCCGAAATCAGTTGTGTCGTATTGCACAAATTCGTAAGCATATACCAGATTGGGCGGCACCGGTCGGTTGTAGTTCTGACTATTCAGATTTTGCGATACTGTGCTTAACAACAGAAAAATTAAAAAGCCCTTTATTGATTTCATGTTTTTTAGTTTATATATTGTAAGGGCAAAGATAAGAAGAAGATTAAAAAATAATTACATTTGCTTCTAAAAATATAAAACTCAGATTCATTGGTTTACAGCAGTATTATTTTTTTATTATATTTTTTGCCGGTGTTTTTGGTATGCTATTATGCATTAACACGGCTTTATCTAAAAAATACCTTATTATTTGCGGGCAGCATGCTGTTTTACTTTTGGGGTGCAGCTAAGCTGGTTGTTATGTTGCCACTTATTGGCTTGCTGGCATGGGTGTTTTCGTGGGCGATAGTGAAAACAAGATTTAAAAAGCTTTTTCTTATTATTTCTATTTTAAGTTTTATTACAGTTCTTATCTGGTTTAAATATATGGGTTTTATTATTGATAATCTGATGTATATGGGCATGATAAAGTCAAGCTCATTAACAATACTCAATACATTAGGGGTTTCTTTTTTTACACTACAAGCCATATCCTATGTGGCCGAAGTTTATAAGAAAAATAAACGATTTGAGAAAAATCCATTATATGTGGTTCTGTATATTTCTATGTTTCCTCAGTTATTATCAGGGCCTTTTGTGCGGTATCACCATCTGGAAGTGGCTCTTAAGAAAAGGACTTTTGTTTTTGAACAGTTTTATACGGGTGTCCGAAGGTTTATTATTGGCTTGGGCAAGAAGTTACTGATAGCCGATACCCTGAGTTTTGTGGTTTGTCAGATTGTTGATAACGACTCCATAACAATAACACCTTTTGTGGCATGGGCAGGCATGTTCATATTTGCCATACAGATATTTTTCGATTTCAGCGGCTATACCGATATGGCTATAGGTGTGGGCAAGATGCTCGGTTTTGAGCTGCCCGAGAATTTCAATTACCCATATATCAGCAGGTCGATAACAGAATTCTGGAGGCGCTGGCACATGAGCTTTACCGCTTGGATAAAAGAGTATATTTTTAATCCTTTAGCCATCCAATGGCGTTACTGGGGTAGGTTTGGTATGTCGTTGTCCTTGCTGATAACCTTTTTTGTGTGTGGTCTGTGGCATGGCTCTACCTGGAATTTTATTCTTTGGGGTGTGTCGCAGGGCGTATTATTGGTTATCGAAGACTTGTTTTTACTCAAATGGCTTAAACGCCTGGGTATATTTTCGCTCTTGTATGTGTTTTTTATGGTTTTAACATTTTTGACATTTTTCAGAACTCCCGACCTGTACCATGCACTGGGATACTTAGGGAAGATGTTTGGGCCTGCTCAGGAGGGGGCTTTGGGGCTGGAAGCTTTTATAGCAAATAAACATATAGTAGCTCTGATTTTTGGGATTGCTTTGTGCATTCCTTTCAAAATTGCCGATAAATTAAAAGAAAAATATAAAAACTTGCTTAAATATATGGATACTGTGTTTCTGATTGTTGTTTTGATCTTGTCTGTAATGAAGTTGTTGAGCGAGACATATAATCCGTTTATTTATTTTAGGTTTTGAAGAAGGATAAGATAAGCTTAGCAAGAGCTAAGCTGAATGTAGAAGGTAGAGCTTAGGCAAGAGCCTAAGCTGAACGTAGGTTTTTATAGTTATACAAATGAAAAGTATTTTGAAAAATAGAAAATTATTTTACTTGCTTTTTCTGTTAATGCCTTTGTTGTATTATTTGTTATATACAGGGGAAGATGTTAAATTTAGAAATAATGAATCAGAGCCGGATTATTTTTATTTCTCTATGTTGAGTAGTGCGGCTTGTGTTGTCGAATTAACTGAAAATGACAGCTTGCTATCATCATGGGAGCTCGCATCTCATGTTTATAAAAATCTTCATTATATTGGTGAAATATCTGAGGATTCATTAATATTATCCTTTAATAATTTAACTTCAGTAGATACTATCAGTTTGCTGGGCTTGAATGTTTACAGAAATAATATACTGTATTCTTTATTTGATTTTAAGGAGGGGGATTTTTTTACTGAAAATGCAGATGTGTTCATAAATGAAGGCAGCTTAAGCTTTGTACCAAAAGAAAACCAAAAAGCTGTTGTGTTTAAAATAAAACCCTTAGAGCAGTGGTATGCACTGAAGAATGCTGAGAAAATCAACCTATTCATTATTATACTTATTGCTTTATCGCTTGTTTTATTATTTGTCATTTCGCCAAAGTCAAAACCTTTTGCACTGTCGTTATCAGCTTCTGTTTTGTTTATATTTTCGTATAAATTAATTGATGATAATAATTGTGTAGGGCGCATTGAAATATCAGCAGACGCATTGCAGAAGAATGCTGAACTGTTTTATAACCAGACGCCCTTTTTTAATTCAGAAAAGAAGTATGTTCTAAAAGAACAAAAGAATCTAAACATTCCGTTAAACCTGTGTGTTGACAAATTTATAAGGTATGATGCCGATGAAAGTACAAATGGTTTAAAAGAACTGAAATTAAAAATTAAAACGGGTTTGTTTTATTTCTACATTGAACCCTCATCACTTCTCCAAAAGCTTGTGTTAAACGACATCCGATTTGAGAATGATGTATTTGAAATATGTGGACACGACCCCTATATAAGCTTTGCATCGGTGTATTTTTTGAATAAAATAAACAATTTTATTGCTCTCGAAAGAAGTCTTGTTTTATTCATGGCCATCTTGGTGTTTTTTGTATTGTTATTCATACTGAGATCATTAAAAGGATTGGGAAAAATTAAATTCAAGTGCTTGTATTTATGGTTTTTACTTTTACCGATGTCCTATGTGTTTATCACAATGATGTGGACAGAGGAAGAGCATGATGAGATTCCTTCGCAGATATATTTCTCGGCAAGGAGCTCCCAGCCCTCCATTATATCTGTGTACAATGGACATGATTCGCTGGCTGCATGGGAAATGGATGCATCTGGCTATAAATATTTTCATTACAAAGGAGGTATTAATTACAACTTGCCACTTCATTTGAAGCTTGAAGGCATGAACGCTGGGGATACAGTTTCTGTACTATCTGTTAATCTGTATAAAGAGGGGGAAGTTTATAATTTATTTGACAAGAGGGCATCTTTAAGTGGTTTTACAAATGCCCGGCATATTGGTGACGAGAATGCAATCAATGCTGTTAAGATTAATGATGAGCAGGATGTTTTAATCAATTTGCTTGCTTTTAATGTCATAGAAAAAGACAGCCCCAAAGGGTATATATTAATCATAGTTATATTACTTTTTCTAATTTCCTTCATTGTTGTGCTTCTGATATCTCCCGTAAAATCGTATTTCGTTGCCATTTGTTTTGTATCAACATTTTTTATGTTTGCCTATTTCTGGGTATCTCACCACTGGCAGTCGCATCTGATTCTGGAAACCACATCTTTGTTAAAAAGTATGCAGTTTTTTTATAATGATAATCCTGAATTTATACACGATAAAAAAAATGATATCAATAGTACAGAGCCACTGTTTAAGACGGAAGTAGAATTATATGAAAATACTTATTTAAGGTGCGACATCGTTGACAGCACAATGGGTTTAGATAATCTAAATATATCTTTAAAAACAGGAATCATACAAAAAATCTGGGATTACAATGTGATTGCTTCTGAGAATATTTTGCTCAATGATATTTTGAAAACAGGCAATACCTATCAGATTACAGGCAAAGACCCATTTATATTACTCACATCAGCCCATCAGTTCAAAAGTATTAAATGGATGGCGTATATCTGCCAGAACATCTTTCTGCTTTTAACAACAGTTGTTTTTGTTGTATTAATAATTCTTCAAAAGTTTTTACATAGATATCCTATCCCTCAGCTATTGCTTGTTGTGGTGTTTGTATTGATTATTACGTATGCTTTTTTCATGTTTCTTTTTACATCAAAAAGTATTATTCTGGCTGCCGAAATGCGTTATGCCCATACATATCCCGAATACCATAAAGATTCAAAAGATGTTTTTATTCAGAGTTTGGATAATTATCTGAAAGACCAATTACCAGGGAGGACTAACATTATTGTCATGAACAATCTGATAGAGTATAATGTTTTTAAACAAATCATCAACAATCCCAATGTGCATTTTGGAAAAGATGGCTGGATGTTTTATATTGGGGGCGTGTGCAGGGAGAATTACGAAAACCGCAATCCATTAACACAGCAAGAGCTCGAAGAGATGACAGATGTTTTGTTGAAGCGAAGAGATTGGTTAAAAAGAAGGGGTATTGAATTTTATTTCATGTTTCCACCAATGGCTTATTTTGTGTATGAAGATGAGGTAGGACCACGTTTGTGGCGTTATCATAAAAAATCGAAAGTAGAACAGTTGTATGATTATGTTAATATGCATACTGATTTGAATTTTATTGATTTGCAAACACCCTTGAAAGAAGCAAAAAAGGAAAGCTCAAGTCCTTTGTTTTTTAAAACCAATTCGCATTGGAATTACAATGGCTCTTATATTGCTTATACCACTTTAATTGAGTATCTGAAGAGAGATTTTCCGCAGATTCCAGCACCTTTTCCTTACGACAGTATAAGATGGGTACGATATGACACATATATACCTGATTTGTATAAGGCGTTGGCACTCGACAGATATTACACAAGTATAGAATTCGAACCGATAAGAGCGTATATGTTGCGTAATGTTGAAACAACATATCCTGTATATGAGGGTTTTTCATCGCCTGCTCCTGCCTTTTGCCTGCATAATAAAAACGTGGAATCTCCTTCTATCTTGTTATATGGCGATTCGTATGCTGGTTTTCTTTATTATTATCTGGCACAGAACTTTAGTAGGGGTATTTATCTGTGGACACCTTTGTTTTATCCTTCTATTTTTGATTTAGAAAAACCGAATATTGTAGTACAGGAGATGAATGATTACAGTATAATGAATCTGCTTTATCCCAATCCTGCTTTATCAGAATAAATTGAAAATCTATCACATTTTTATTTATTATTTTTGCAAAAAAAATTATGATTTTATCCGAAAGATTTAAAAAAACAGTTTTAAAAGAGCTTAAACTTGATGGTTTTGAACTGAATGAAAACCTAAAAGCCAATCAGGTGCCCGGCTGGGATTCGCTTATGCATGCCATAGTGATAGCTGCTTTGGAGCGAGAATACAAAATAAGACTCAAAAACATGGAAATTATCAGATGTGCCAACCTGGGAGATTTGATGGCACTTATAGATTCGAAAATTCAAAAATAAAAACTGAGTATGAAAGCATACCCCATGACAGCCTTGGCTACTGACGAAAACTTCACCGAAGAGGCATATCTCAAGGCAAATCCCGATGTGGCTAAAGCTGTGGCTGAAGGTGTTCATCTGGCTTCGGGGAGCGTTCATTTCGATGTTTTCGGAAAAACAGAAAAAAGATGTATCAGATTATCTCCTGCCGTAATTGCTGAACCCAAAAAAGAAAAACTTGAAAGAATAAAACCCATCTTACGCAAGGATATGTCTTTTGATGAAAAGAGCGGACATTGTTTCGATTTTCTGAATGAGGGCTTAAAGAAACTTTATAACATCATTAATACCGATGCCATTAGCAGCAATCCTTACGATACATATATTACTGATATTATTGAAAATAAGGAAAATGGATTGATACTCGATTGTGGGTCAGGAAGAAGAGATTTATATTACGACAATGTGGTCAATTTTGATATTGTTGATTACGATACTACTGATGTAATAGGTGTGGGAGAGGATTTGCCTTTTGTTGACGGCTCTTTTGATGTGGTATTGTCATTGTCGGTATTGGAGCATGTAAAAGACCCATTTAAATGTGCCGGAGAGATAGCCCGTGTATTAAAACCAGGTGGTTTGTTGATATGCAGTGTTCCTTTTTTACAACCCTACCATGGCTATCCACATCATTATTACAATATGACAGGACAAGGGCTGAAAAATCTATTTGAAGATAAGCTCCACATAGATAAAGTGGCTATCACTGTGAATGAATTGCCTATTTGGTCTCTCACATGGATACTTCGTAACTGGGCTAATGGTTTACAAGGTAAAACAAGAGAGGCATTTCTTGAGATGAAAATCGGGGAATTGATTGAAACAGGGGATAAGTATTTGGGAAAGCCATTTGTTACAGAATTAACAGCAGAAAAAAATATAGAACTGGCTTATGCTACAGTAGTTTTTGCACATAAAAACCACAGATATGAGCATTAAAAAAGGAAATCTGGTTCAGTTTTTCGGATATGCCACAAGAGGTGTAAAGGGTTTTCGTGATGACTCAGTAAAACTCCATCTGGCACTTTTCAATGAGTATGCTTCACAATGTGATGTGGTTACGGAGCTGGGTATTGATTCAGCCAATGCCACCCTGGCTTTTCTTAATTCGGGTTGCAAAAAGCTTTACAGTTATAATGTCAATATATCACCTAATGCGCTAAAGGTAAAGGAAGCAGCAGACAAAGATGGTGTTTTTTTTAAAATCATCAGAAAAGACAGTCTTAAAGTAAAAATAAAAATTACCGATTTGCTCTATATAGATACCGACCATTGGTACGGGCAGATAAAAGCCGAGCTGGAGCATCATCACAAGCGGGTGCGGAAGTGGATAATGATGCACGATACAGAAACATTTGGTCTTTTTAATCCTTTCGATAACCGTCCGGGTATGAAACCAGCCATTTATGAATTCTTAGATACTCATGAAGAGTGGGATATCAAAGAAGAAATAAAAGAAGGGCATGGCTTGACCATACTGGAGAGGAAAATTCCGTTAAAAAAGACGTGGTTGTTCTGGTAAAATTCATAAAAAGTTATGTTTTAGTGTTTCTGAGTATTTTGGCATGTCCTGAGCTTGCCTGAAGCTGCCCTTAGTGTTTCGTTATTTATTTTTGCCACAAAGGCACAAAGTTTATAAATCATATTTTTAAAAAACGCAATAAAGCAATAATGACCGCTACGAGGTTGTATCAAAAGTCAAAAATGTGTCATCCTGAGAGGTGAGACCTTTTTCAAAGCTCAATAAAGCAACGATGACAGTATAATTAAACTTCATTATTTTTTTCCCTTTTTCTTCTTACCTTTCCTATAGATGAAAAGTAAGCAAAAATCATAGCAAAACAATGCTTCCCCCCGCTCTACCGCAATGCAAACAATGCTGGCAAGGTAGTGGAAAAAAATGTCCTTAACCCACAGGCAATAATGTAAACATTTTTCTCCAAACGCAAGCGCCCTTGCCGCATTG
>CAZVOS010000067.1:0-9088 GCA_964628845.1 uncultured Bacteroidales bacterium
ATACACAATGCAACGCTTCTGTCGGGTCTGTAATTCTTACTTCAAGCAATGGCAATACCATCACACTTAATGGTACGACACAAGCTTCAGGAAGCACTTTTACAGGTCTTGCAGCAGGTTATTATACAGCAACTTCAAATGGAACATGTCCGGCTTCAGTTAGCTTTAATATTACTAATATCAACAGCACATTGACTGCAATAGCTAATGTTACTCAGCCGCTTTGCAACGGTACAACAGCAACGGTAGTAATTATTCCTACGGGAGGGGCCATGCCATACAGTTATAAGTTGAATGGTGGCACAGCACAAAGCAGTAATACTTTCAACAATCTGAATGCTGGGGTTTATAATGTAATTGTAACAGATAACAATGGTTGTACATTTACATTAGGCTTTAATGTTACAACACCTACAGTTGTATTTGCAGAAATAATTTCAAGTACGAATGAAACCTGCAATGGTACTTCAGATGCTTCTGCAACAGTGAATGCATCTGGTGGTACATCTCCGTTTACGTATTTATGGCCAGTAAGTGCCAGCAGTCAGACAACAGCAACTGCAATAGGATTAACAGCAGGAACATATACAGTTACTGTGACTGATTTGAACGGGTGTCATGCTTCTGCAACAGTAAATCTAAGTGTTGGACCAACAGCTACAGCATTTGCAGGATTAAATGACACAATATGTTCAACGGCTACTTATACACTCAGCAATGCTTCAACTACTAATGCAACAATTGTTTCGTGGACTACAACGGGAACTGGAACATTTAGTAATATGTTTGCAGTAAATCCTGTTTATACACCAAGTGCAGCTGATATAGCAGCAGGAAGTGTCAGCTTAATTATGTCGGCACAATCGGCAAGTCCTTGCACAATCGCTAGTGATACAATGTTACTCACCATTATACCACAAGCGATAGTAAATGCCGGGGATGATGCTTCTATCTGTGTAGGATCCACATTTACAACTACTTCTACTGCAACTAATTTTGTAAATCTCACATGGACAACATCAGGCACTGGTACTTTCAGTAATACAACTTCACTTAATCCTGTATATACCCCCAGTGCTGTAGATATTTTTATTGGAAGCTTTACTTTGACGTTGACAGGAACAAGCCATGCTGCATGTTCAAATGCTGTAGATCAGGTATTTGTGAATATTGTAAATAGCGTTGTAGCCAATGCCGGCCCCGACCAGACAGTGTATGCGCAGTCATCAGTAACCATGAATGCCAACAACCCTGCACCGGGAACAGGGCAATGGATACTTATTAGCGGACCAAGCGTACCGTTTATTGCAGACCCGACCAACCCTAATACAAGTGTCACAGGCCTAATTTCAGGAATTTACATCTTCCGCTGGAATGTAACCAATACTCCATGTCCGAACACTTGGGATGAAATGGTTGTCAATAATATCCCATCGGCTGACTTGGCTGTTGTTAAAACAGTAAACAATACTAATCCTATAGCAGGAACACAAATCAGCTACACCATAACTGTTACAAATAATGGTCCTTCCACAGCTCAGGATGTTGTAATAACTGATGTGCTACCAGCTGGATTAACAGTGGTTGGTGTAACACCTGGTATGGGTTCTTGGACAGCACCCTTATGGAATATAGGTACTCTTTATAGTGGCCAGTCTGCTGCATTACAACTACTGGTTAATGTTAATAGTTCAGTACCACAGGGTGCTGTTGTAAACAATATTGCTACTATAAGCAGTTCGACATTTGATCCAAATATGACGAATAATGCCGATACAGCAATTATTACAGTGAATACCGTTGCTGACTTGAGCGTAACAAAAGTTGTCAACTACGATTCAATTCAGGCTGGCAATAATGTTACATATACGATAACGTTAACTAATAACGGGCCTTCGATGGCAGCAAATGTTGTTGTAACTGATGTATTACCTGCCGGTCTCACACTGGTAAGTGCTACTCCCGGAACCGGAGTATGGATAACACCTAACTGGAATGCAGGCAATGTCAATACAGGAACCTCTTACACAATGACCCTGATAGCAGAGCTTAATCCTTCATTAAGTAACGGAACTGTAATTGATAATATAGTTACTGCAACATCCACAACTACGGATTCCGATTTAACCAATAACGCCGATACAGCATCTATTACAGTAATTGCTGAAGCTGACCTTGCAATAACGAAAGTTTCTTCGGCCAATCCTGTACTTGCTGGAGATACGCTTACCTATACTATTACCGTGGTCAATAATGGATACAGTAATGCCTCCAATGTTGTGATTACCGACATATTACCTGTTGAACTTGCATTTGTAAGTGCTTCGGCTACAACAGGTACATGGACTGCACCTGAATGGACGATTGGAACTATGAACAGCGGTGATACTGCAATTTTGACCATATTAACCTATGTTCTGACGAATACACCAAACGGCATAACAATTTTAAATACAGCAACAGTAGTTAGTACAACACCCGATCCTGATTTGTCGAATAATACAGATACCGAACTTACGTATGTAAATGCATTTGCTGACATGGCTATTACTAAAACAGCCAATAAGGATACTGTTGCTGCAGGTGAAAATGTAATCTATACTATAACAGTTACAAATAATGGTATAAGCAATGCTCAGAACGTTATTATAACTGAAGTGCTTCCTGCCAACTTGTCATTTGTAAGTGCAACACCCTCCGCTGGTACATGGTCATACCCGATATGGTCGCTCGGAACAATGTTGGTAGGTGCACAGGAAACACTTATTGTAACCGCTAATGTTAACTCAAATGTGTCCGATGGTGATACTATTACCAATACTGTAACTGTAAATAGTACAACCTATGACCTCGATACAACGAACAATTCGGACACCTATGACATTAATATCATTACTGTTGCCGATATACGCCTTACAAAAACCAGTAATACTAATGTACTATTCCAAGGCGATACCGTAACATACACTATTAATGTTACAAACGACGGCTACTCTGATGCACAGAATGTTGTTGTTACTGATGTGCTACCCTTAGGTCTAACCTATATTTCAGCTTCTGTAAGTATGGGAGTTTGGAGTTACCCTATATGGGATATTGGGTATATGCTACAGGGACAAACAGAAACGATGATACTGAAGGCTGTTATAGACAGCTCTGTTATTGGTGGTGCCCTTATTATCAATATTGCAAGCGCAACAACTACTACTTACGATCCTGATACATCCAACAACTATAATGAGGCCGATGATGCAACTATCACAATTGGTAAAGCCGATCTGGCTATAACCAAAATGGCTGATGGAACTTCGGTGTCCGCAGGTGAAAACCTTACATATACGATAAAGGTTGTAAATAATGGCCCTCAAAATGCGCTTTTACTTACTATAACTGATGAATTGCCTTCCGAACTTATATTCATAAGTGCAAGCGACAGTGGCGTTTATGATTCAGTTGCACATACAGTAACATGGTTGTGGCCTGCTCTCAATGTTGACGATACCCTTACATTTACTCTTCTGGTAAATGTTAACCGTAAAGTTCCGGCAGGCACACTTATTATGAATACCGTACACGTACTCAGTCAGACCAACGACATAGACTTGAGTAATAATACGGCTAATGAGTTTACGCTTGTTGAATCGGTTGTTAATCTGTTCATCCCTCAGGGATTCTCGCCCAACAACGATGCCACTAACGATTATTTTGTAATCACTGGTCTCGAAAAATTCCCCGACCATAAGTTTATGATATTTAACCGATGGGGTAACAAGGTCTACGAAGCCGCTCCATATATGAATGACTGGGATGGCACCAATATGTTTGGTGTCACCGTAGGTGGTAATGAGCTGCCTGTAGGAACATATTTCTACATCCTTGAAACTGGGGTTGATGGAGTAGGTCCCTTTAAAGGCTATATTTATCTAAACAAATAAATAAAAACGGTTTTGCCTGCCTTCAGGCGCAGGCAAAACCTTATATAATGAAACAATGAAAAATATATCAATTAATACAATTAAAGCCATGAAAAAATTAATTACCGCTTTAAGTTTGTTTGTAAGCTTTGCCTCTTATTCACAGCAAGAAGCCATGTTTACACATTACATGTACAACACGCTATCAGTTAATCCTGCTTATGTAGGCAGCAGAGATGCGCTAACAATTACTGGTCTGAACAGGAATCAGTGGGTTGGCTTTGATGGTGCACCAATAACACAAACGCTTACAGTGCATTCTCCTGTTGGCTCTGATCAGATTGGCCTTGGGCTCTCTGTTATACAGGATAAAATCGGCCCTACTAAAAATACTTCAGTTTATGCTGATTTTGCATTCAGAATAAGACTGACACAAAAAAGCAAATTGGCGTTTGGTCTTAAAGGCGGGTTTAATTTTTTTAGTGCTGATTTGCCGTCTGTTTTACTCGACCAGCAAAGTGACGCTCTTTTTGCAAAAAAACTGGAAGACCGTATGATGCCCAATTTCGGTTTTGGCATTTACTATAGCCGCGAACGTTTTTATGCAGGTATATCAACACCTAAATTGCTCGAAAATAACTATTTTGAAGGGACTACTTTATCAACGTTGTCGAATGCTAAAGAAAGAGGTCATTATTTTTTCATCATGGGCTCTTCGATTAAAATTAACCCTCTTATTGAATTTAAACCCTCTACCATGATTAAGATGACAACCGGCGCACCAATTGAAGCTGATTTAACTGCCATGTTCGAATTCAGGGAAAAACTTTTGGCAGGTGCTATGTACCGCAGTGGAGATGCCGTAGGCATGCTTGTCGGATTAAACCTTACTGACCAACTTCTCTTGGGCTATTCATTCGATTTCTCAACAACCAATCGCACCATGAAATATAATCAAGGAAGTCATGAAATTATGATTCGTTATGATTTTATTTATAAAAATGTTCATAGGATAAAATCGCCGAGATACTTTTGAAACACTTAACATATTGTAGAATATTAAATTATTAACATAAGTTCCAATAAAATGAAAACAATAAGAATAATACTGATTGCTGTCTTAATTTTTTCTTTTCAATGTGGTTTTTCCCAAAAGAGATTATTAAAAAAAGGAGATAAAGAATATTTTGGATATAACTACAAAAAAGCTATAAAATACTATGAGGCAATAGATATAAAAGATATTGATGTTGAACGCATTCTGGCAGATTGTTATAAGAAGATTGGAGAATATAACAATGTGAAAAGTTTATATGAGAGGATTTTAAGTAAGTCTGAGCGAACGTTTGATGATGTTTGGAAATATTTTTCAGTACTTCTAATTTTAGAAGAATATCAACCCGCAATGAACCAACTTAAGTTACTTACAACATTAAAACCAAATGATTCAAGGGTAAAGCGTTATCTGGCAGACACCAGTTATTATAATGCCCTTAAAAAAGCAGAACCTGCTTTTGAAATCAGAAATTTAAAAATGAATAATGAGCAACAAGATTTTAGCCCTGTTCTATATAAAGATATCGCACTATTTGCTTCAACCCGGAATCCCATGGGATTTATTGGTCGTCTTTGGAACGGTAATAGCTTACCCTTCTTAAACATATTGAAAGCTAAAATTGATTATTCTGATGAGTTTGTGAAAGTGAAACCCTTTAATAAAAAATTCAATAAAAAATTTCATGATGGTCCGGTCAGTTTTGACGGTAATGGAAATGTAATGGCTATAACACGTAACAACTATAAAAGCAAAAGCGTAGATGGTACTAGAAATTTATTAATATTTATCAGTGAATTTATTAATGGAAAATGGACAGATCCTACTTCTTTTCCATATAACAATCCTGAATACTCTGTAGGTCATGCTTCGCTTACACCGGATGGCCGTTTCATGTATTTTGCATCAGATATGCCAGGTGGAAAAGGAGGGACTGATATTTATAAAATTGAACGCAGAAAAGATGGCACATGGGGTAAGTTAATAAATATTGAAAGTATAAATACTGAGGGAGATGAGATGTTTCCATACTTTCATCCGAACGGTTTTCTG
Organism: uncultured Bacteroidales bacterium; assembly: GCA_964628845.1. Classification (GTDB taxonomy): domain Bacteria; phylum Bacteroidota; class Bacteroidia; order Bacteroidales; family PXBB01; genus JAKIYU01. Next base: position 6,022 of record CAZVOS010000067.1, read on the forward strand.
TTTTTCTCTTCAAATGGGCACCCTGGACTTGGAGGACTTGATATTTTTGTAACCTCAGCTATTAATGACAGTTATTCAACTGTAAAGAATCTGGGTGTACCTCTTAACTCTTCAAGAGATGACTTTTCAATGGCATTTGATAATGAACTGAAGAAAGGGTATTTTACTACTAACAGAAAAGAAGGCAAGGGCAATGATGATATTTACTTTACTAAAGTATTAAAACCTTTTAAATTAAAGAAAATTATTATGGGTGTAACCAAAGATAAGGATAATAATATAATAGCCAATGCTCATGTTCATTTATCACTCAGTAAAACAGTGATTGATAGCGTGTTGAGTGATTCTTTAGGCCGCTATGAATTTCCTGCTGAATATGACACTTTGTACAATTTATATGGGGCAAAACTTGGTTATACTGATGACAATAATAGCGCAAATACAGATGTACCAAAGGATACTATTTATGCAGATTTAATTTTGGAAAAAATTCCAAAATTTTCTTTATATGTTCTTGTTGTCAACAAAAAAACGGGAGAGCCGCTTGATAGTGTAAAAATTACTTTAAGCAATAATCTGACTGATAAGGAGCATATTATTTATACCTCAAAAAATGGAGATTATAAAACATCATTGCCCGACAAAAAAATAAATGATAGAATTAGTTACAATTTAATACTAGAAAAATCAGGTTTTCTATCTAAAACAATTACAAATAACCAGACCCTCTATAAAGAAGGTGAATATAGGATAGTTGATACCCTTGATCCTCTTGTTGAATTAAAAGTTGGTGACGATTTAGGTAAGCTATTTAGTATTAATCCAATTTATTTTGACTTGAATAAGTATAACATCCGTCAAGATGCTTCCTATGAATTAGATAAAATTGTTGCAATTATGAATGCATACCCTACAGTTGTTATAGAATTAGGTTCTCACACCGATTGTAGAGCGTCTTATGCATACAATTTGAATTTATCAGATAATAGAGCCAAATCTTCCGCAGCATATATAAAAGAACGAATTACTAACCCTGAAAGAATTTATGGCAAAGGTTATGGAGAGACAAGACTTGTTAACCAATGTGAGTGTGAAGGTAAAAGAGTGGTACCTTGTACTGAAGAACAGCATCAGATGAACCGCAGGACAGAGTTTAGAATTATAAAATTATAGTTCTCTTTCTTAAACAAGGTAAAAAGTCAAATGAATTCTTTGGTTTATTGGAACTTTTGTTTGCTATAATTTTCTACTAGAACAATGGCTTTTGAATTATCGGCTTTGTCAAGGCATATCCAATCATCAATTCATGTGAGCCGTGTGTATAAGTTGATATGTTGCTTAATGTATAATCGAACGCGTAACCGAATTGAAATCTTTCCTTTTTCAATCCAACCATTGCTATTGAAGCATCTTTAGGGCGATAGGATATAGCAAAAAACATTAAGTTCTTATAGTTTAACTGGGCATTCAAATCAAGCTGAACGGGTGTAAATTCCGTTGTTTTAAGCAATATGGATGGCACTAAGGTGTAGTAATCATTTAACTTCAAGTAATAACCGGATGTTAAGTAATAATGTCTTACCATACTGCTTAAGTTGTTTTCGTTAATCCTGAGGTTTTTCTGAATAAGCTGTGTTGACGAAAATCCCACATAGAAATGAGGGTTACTCAGATACAATCCTGAATTGGCATCTGACACCCATATCGTTTCGGTTTTACCAGTTATAGATGGGTCGTTGGGATTAATAATGTTCAGTTCTGACTCATCGATAACATATTGAAAACCTGAAATTGACAAACCAAAAGAAAGGTTTGTGTTAGAATTGAGCTTTAAATGATAGGCCAATGCACCATGAATGCCGGTTTGACTTACAGGACCGAACTTGTCGCGATAAACAAATCCACCAACGCCACAATTTGCAAGACTCTTAAGCAGTGTATGCCCACTTACAGCTTGTGTTGAAGGGGCATTTTCTATACCCATCCATTGTTGTCTCAATGTGAGTCGTATTGGGCTGGCTTCATCTGTTCCTGCAATTGCAGGATTCAACAAAAATGAATTTAGCATATATTGGCTGTAAAGTGGCTGTTGCTGTGCAAAAGCCCTTATAACAAACAAAAAGAGGAAGGTAATAAGAAATACTTTTTTCATAATATCGCTATTTAATAATTGTTACAATGCCTTGAATGGGCTCTTTTTCATCTTTTAAGTCGAGGATGAAGACAAATGAGCTTAAAGGAAGTTCGCTATCGTTATAGGTGCCGTCCCACCTGTTGCTTACATCTTCATACCCCTCTCCTGTTCCTGAATATGAAAAAATCAACTGCCCCCATCGGTTAAATATTTCGATGCTTATTTCATCATATAAACCAATAAACTCTATTTCCCATGTGTCGTTTATACCATCTCCATTTGGAGAAAATGCTGTTGGAATGTTCAAACAAATATCTTTTAGATAATTAACAACAAAACTTATGCTGTCTGTACAGTTGTTTGCATCGCTTACTGTAAGTGCGTAATTACCTGATGAAATATTGTATAAAGAATTATCTGTTGAAGCATCTGACCAGATATAATTAAATGGATATGTGCCGGAATTAACATTGGTTGTGATACTTCCATTTTTTGCGCCCCTGCAGCTTTCATCGGTAACAAATCCTGATATTTCGGGTTTATCATAAAAACTTAATGTTGTTGCGGCACTTGCACTACAATTATTGATGTCTGTTACCGTAAGGGCATAAACACCTGCAGAAATGCTGTTAAAACTTGCTGTATTACCGGGATTATTGACTCCTGATGGCACACTCCATACAAAATTAAAATTGCCGGCAGGTAATGGAGTGGCTATAATTGTGGCAACAAGACCATAACATACCGATGGATCTGTAATGATTAATGTGGGATTGGGGTTTATTGAAACCGTAACAGGTAGACGGGTATCGCTTTCACAAGAGCCGACAGTCTGTGAAGCATAATAGGTGCTGCCGTTCATTAAGGCATCGGATGTTGCAAGGGCCGTGCCTCCTGTGGGTACATCGTACCATTGAATTGTTGAGCCAACAG
>CAZVOS010000068.1:0-9086 GCA_964628845.1 uncultured Bacteroidales bacterium
AAAAACCAAACATAAAAATAATAATTTTAACAGCTTTAAGTACACTTGATGATAAACTTAAAGGATTTGATGCAGGAGCTGACGATTATTTATGCAAACCATTTGAATTTCTTGAATTGCTTGCCAGGGTTAAATCATTGTACCATAGGTCATATCTCGAGAAAAACAAAAAAGATATTCTAAAAATAGCCGACTTGGAATTAAATATGAATACAAAAAAAGCCAGTCGCAATAATCAAGACATTGAGTTAACAGCCAAAGAATATGCATTACTCGAATATTTAATGCGTAATAAAGGAGTTGTAGTAAGTCGTGCCGAAATTGCCGAAAAAGTATGGGATATTACTTTTGATACGGGTACCAATGTTATTGATGTATATATTAACTTCTTAAGAAAAAAAATCGATAAGAACCATCAGAATAAATTATTGCACACTCTAATTGGAATGGGTTATATATTAAAAGATGAGAACTGATTACTTAATTATTAATGAAAATTCGCTCAAAACTTACTTATCAATTTTCGGCCATTATTATTAGTATAGTTCTTATTTTATCACTGATTACATATTACATTTCAAGCTCTTACAGAAAAAATCAATTTTACAGCCGCCTCGAAGATAAGGCATTGACTACAACCAAATTACTATTTGAAGTATCTCAGATTGACAGTGTGCTGCTTAAAATAATTGAAGAGGCAGACCAAACAGTACTGTACAATGAGAAGATAGTTATTTTAGACAGTGCAGATAATATTGTTTTCGACACAAGAGAAGAAGTTAATTTTTATTTGGAAAAAGAGATATATGATAAGGTTAGAAGTAATAAAAAGATAAGAGGGAAAACAGGAAATTATGAATATTTAGCCCTGACATATACCGATAAAAACAAAGAATTCATTATTATTGCCAGTGCTTATGATTATTTTGGTTATAAGAAAATTCAAAATTTGGGTAGAGTATCTATCATCAGTTTTATTGTTATTATTTTTATCAGTTTTTATCTCGGTTGGTTTTTCTCGGGGAGGGCTCTCAAACCAATATCTAAGATGGTTGAGCAGGTTAAGAACATGACATCTAAAAACTTGAACAAGCGACTTGATAAAGCTAAAAGCAAGGATGAACTTGCTGAATTGGCCAATACTTTCAATACGATGTTGGATGAGCTAGAGATGGCATTCAACATCCAAAAGGAATTTGTAAGTAATGCCTCTCACGAATTAAAAACACCTTTAACTGCCATAAAAAGCCAGATTGATGTAGCTTTATTAAAGAATAGGGATACAAAAGAATATCAAAATATATTACAATCCATTAAAGAAGACATCTCTAGTTTGTCAAATATTACTAATAATTTACTGTTACTGGCTCAAACAACGGGAAAAATGTTTTCTTTTACATTTGTAGAAGCCAGAATTGATGATATTATATGGAAGGCACAACAAATACTTACTGAGAAAAATATTAAATACATCATCCACATTGATTTTTTAAATATGCCCGAAGATATTACAGATTTAAATATAAATTGTAATTATATTTTACTTAGAAATGCATTTATAAATTTAATGGATAATGCTTGCAAATATTCTGTGGATAAATCAGTGAGAGTAAATATAGATTACGACAATAGATATTTTATAATTACATTTAGGGACAAGGGACAAGGAATATCAGAAGAAGATTTAAAGAACATTTTTAAACCATTTTTCAGGGGGCAGAATGTATCAGGCAAAGAAGGGCATGGTATAGGGCTGCCACTGGTTCAAAATATTATTAATATTCATAAAGGAAGTATAGATATAGTTTCGGAGATAGGTAAGGGTACTATTGCAGTTGTTAAATTGCCTAAAGAGATATAAAGCAGATGATTATTTGTTGATGATGTAAAATTCCGTTCTTCTGTTGCGGGCTCTTCCTTCTTCAGTAGCATTTGTTACAATGGGTCGGGTGATGCCATAGCCTTTAAAACTGACTCTGTTTTTGTCCACGCCCAGTTCAATTATATAGTTATACACAGCTCTGGCTCTGTCGTCGGACAAAAACAAATTATAATCAGGGTTGCCCACATTATCAGTATGTCCTTGTATTTCGACAGAGATATGGGGGTGGTCTTTCATAAAATCGGCAAATTCTTCAATAACAAGTTTTGCTTTATCATTAAGGTCATATTTATCTGTTTCGAAGTATATATCATTAATGGTATATGACCTTCCTTTTTCGATGGGTTTTACTTCAAAATCAATGGCAACGGGTTTTTCGTAAATGGTATCCGATTCGGAGATATATTTTGATTCATAGGCATAATCATCTTTCTTAATAGTAAGTATATAATCAGAATCAAATTTAATAGCAGCCACATATTGACCATTTTCTTTATTTACAGGAATATGTGTAACCTTTTTTGTAACAGCGTTTTTAAGTTCCACACGGGCTTCAACTTCCACATCTTTTTTATCTTGCTGACTGACTTCTCCTTTTATAAACAGTACTTTTTCGGGGCGTGCTTCGGGATATAATTCAAATGAATACAAATCCCATCCGCCAGGTCCCCCTTTTATTTTATTAGATGCCACATAAGCCGTTTTACCATCAGTACTTACAAAGAAGCTGGCTTCATCAGCTTCTGTATTAATGGGATAACCAATATTCTTTGGTTTTTCCCATGTCCCTTTATCATTCATCTTTGTATAAAAGATATCATAGCCACCAAAAGTCTGATGTGCTTTGTAATATTGGCCATCATCACCTTGCCTGTCGCCTGAGGCATAATATAAGGTCTGACTATCGGTATGAATGAAAGGGGAACGTTCATTACCGGCAGTATTGATAGGACTTCCCAAATTAACAGCTTTAGACCAGTTATCTTTATCATCCCGTACTGTTTTGTATAAATCATAGCCCCCTTGCCCGTCCTTTCTATCGCTGACAAAATATAAGGTCTTACCATCCGAAGATACAGTAGGTTGAGTTTCCCATGTATCAGCATTGTTTACATTAGTACCTAAACTCTTAATATCTGTCCACTCTCCGTACTCATATTTTGAGGTAAAAATATCACAATTCAGATAATTGCCCTGCATTTTACAAACGGTATAGAAAAGCTCCCTGTTATCAATAGTAAGCGTAGCCCCGCCTTCGTTCGACTGCTGGTTGAACGGGTATGGCATAAATTCGCCATTATCAAACTCCCCGTCCTGCCCACGCTTACTGAATACAAACCTTTCGATATACTTAGCACTACTCTCCCATCCTGTTTTTTGCTTGTATTCAATTTTTCTTGTGTATAAAGCCATTTCATTATCGGGAGATATGATGGCCAGATATTCGTCAAGAGGTGATGACACACCCCTAACTGGCTTAGGGTCGAATGGCACAGGGCGGTTCAAACTCTTATCGAAGAAACTTACTGTATTGTATTTCTCTGTTGCATCATTATAATCCTTATCTGTCTTTATCTTGTCCACATCTTTTAAAAACTCTTTAAAACATTTGGCAGCCAAATCGTATTTCTGTGCCCCAAAATAAATATCACCCAGATAATAATAGGCATACACATCTACTGTAGGACATAATTCAATAGCTTTAGACAGATAATTTTCGGCTGCTTTCACATTATAATCATACTTCTTTACATTAATCAAGCCCAATAAATAATAGGCCTCAGCATAAAGTGGCTCTATCTCTATTGCCTGCTTTAATTTATTGTTGGCATCCAAATATTTCCGAACTTTGATATCATCTCTGGCTTGCTTTACCAGTTTCTCAGCTTTTTTATTATCAATGGGCTCACAATCATTTTCGGGTTGAGCAAAAGCCAATTGTTTAATAAAAAAAAATAAAAAAACAATGAATAGATATCTCATGTAAAAGCATTTTTAGCTCTGCAAAAATAAACAGTTTTTTCTAGAGTTTATTATTTATAATTTAAAAGAAAAGCATGTGTTTTCATATTTATGTATATAAAATATGTTTGTAAAAATAAATAAAAAATACTTAATCATTTTATAATAAATTCTCTTTAAATGCAATATTTTTCATAATTTAGCATAAGTATTTATAATGATGAAGGTATTTGCTAAAATATATGTTTTTTGTATTGTAACAGCTTTTCTGACAATAAGACTTTTATTGTTAAGTAATAATTTGAATGCCCAGTTCTACAATGGCTCACAACTTAGTTTTGGTAAAAACCGTGTGCAATATATTGACAGGTTCTGGTCTTATTACCGATTTGAAGATTTCGACACTTATTTTTATCAACAGGGAAAACCACTGGCTATATTTACAGCCAAATATTTTACTGAAAATAAAAAAACAATAGAAGATAAGCTTCAAACAGAATTCAGTGATAAGGTTCAGTTTGTCATCTTTAACAAGATGACCGATTTAAAACAAAGTAATGTCGGATTTATCAGCGATGATTATTATAACATTGGTGGTAAAACACATATTGTAGGCACTAAAGTATTTTTGTATTTCAATGGTGATTATGTTGATTTTGCACGTCAGATAAGAGCTGGATATGCACATGTGCTGATAAATCAGAATTTATATGGAGAATTTATTACTTCACAGATAAAAAACTCTACGCTCTTATCCCTCCCCGATTGGTATTTACAAGGTCTCATTTCATATATTTCAGAAGAATGGCAAGTTGAAATTGACAATTATGTGCGCGATGGTGTGATGAGTGGCAGGTATAATAATTTTTACAATCTGCAGGCAAGCGAAGCTGCTTATGCAGGTCATTCGTTCTGGCATTTTATTGCACAGAAATATGGCGACAATGTGATACCCAATATTCTATATATGACACGTATAAGCCGTAATGTTGAAAATGGATTTCTGTATGTTCTTGGTATTTCATATAAGGCACTTATTAACGACTGGCTTAGCTATTATTATATTAATTATGAACAGGATGAAAAAAAAGCGTTCTTGCCCGATGACACAAAAATAGAAATAAGCAAAAACAGGAAAAATACTGTATATAATACTTTTAAATTGTCGCCTGATAATAATTATGTGGCCTATGTGTCAAATAAGATGGGTAAATCAAAAATACTCTTATATGATAAAGATAAACAAAAAACCAAACGGCTCTTAAAACAAGGGCACATGCTTGATGAAAAAGTGGACATTTCTTATCCTCTTATGGATTGGCATCCCTCTGGTAAAATACTTACCATTATACGTGAAGAAAAAGGACTTACTGCCCTTTATTTTTACACAGCAGAAGATAAGAAAATGGAGAAACGTTTTTTGTACCATTTTGATAAGGTGTTGAGTTTCTCATATTCACCAGGAGGAAGACTCATGGTGGTTTCTGCTGTTATTAATGGAAAAACCAATCTTTACATCTATAATGTGGCTGCCAACACATTTGAAGTTATTACTAATGATTCATACAACGATTTTGACCCTGTATTCTCACAAAATGAAAAACAAATTATCTTCAGTTCAAACCGCTACAATGATACACTAAGAACTGAAAAACCCGATGATATTGCAATTGATTTTGCTCTAAACAGAAATCTGTTTGTTTATGATTATTCAAACAAAAATAAAGAACTAAAAAGAATCACAGACTACAGATTAGGTCAAGCAATTAAACCCCAGATTGTAAGCAATAATACATTCACTTTCTTATCCGATAAAAATGGTATTTACAATAAATATAAGGGCATTTTTGATAGTGTTATTTCGCATATTGACACCACCATTCATTACAGATATTTTGCTGTCATTAAGTCTGTATCTAATTATAAAAGAAACATTTGTGAACATTATATCAACCATGATAAAACTCATTACACAGAATTGCTCTATAACAATGCTTGCTATAATTTCTATAACTACCAGATGACAGATGAAGCTGTAATAAAGGAAGAACTTCCTAAAACCAATTACTATAACTCATTGGAAATTAAAGAAATAAAAACAAATACTCAGGGCGGAGCAAAGCAACAAAAAGACAGTCTTGAAATTATTAATGAAGCTAAACGAAAACGGCTTGTCATAGTTACTGTACCAGATGATACTACCCATGTTAAAAACAATAAAATAGATACAGACAATTATGTTTTCTCCACTGAAAAGGAAAGTAAGGAAACAATCGAGATACAAGCATACAACGATACAATAAAAGATGATTCATTAGAAATTAACTATACAGAATTTTACCTGCCAAAACAACGCAATTACATGGTTGAATACACTGTTGATAAAATGGTTAATCAATTAGATTTCAGTTATTTAAATTCAAGTTATCAAACCTTTACTGGAGGTAATAACCCAATTTATATTAATCCTGCTTTTAATGCATTATTTAAAATTGGTGTTTCTGATTTACTCGAAGATAACAGAATTGTAGGAGGCGTACGTTTTTCACTAGATTTCGACCAGACAGAATACCTGCTAAGTTATGAGATTTTGCGTAAGCGATTGGATAAGCAAATTATTTTCTACCGCCAGAAGATTGACAATCTTGTTTCAAATACATCAATATTACGCAATACATCATACATGGGTTATTATATTCTCAAATATCCTTTAAGTAATGTATTAAGTTTGAAAGGTACCACCACATACAGGTACGATAATGGGGTATTCTTGTCAACAGATATGGAAAACCTGAAAAAGCCAAATGTCAGTGCGCACTGGGGAGGCCTTAAAGCTGAAGTTGTTTTCGATAATACACGCAATCAGGGAAATAATATTTATTTTGGCAGCAGATACAAAATATTTGGTGAATATTTTAAAATTATAACCCAGAAACAATCAGATTTATATGTATTGGGTGCAGACTTCAGGCATTACCAACAAATACACAAAACATTGATATGGGCAAACCGTTTGGCTGGAAGCACTTCATTTGGTCATCATAAACTCATCTATTATATGGGTGGTGTTGATACATGGTTATTTCCAAAGTTCAACGACTCAATAAGTGTGGCAGAGAATCAGAATTATGCTTATCAGACTTTGGCTACCAATATGCGTGGATTTATTCAAAACATTCGTAACGGAAGCAATTTTGCTGTTTTTAACAGTGAACTACGTTTGCCAATAATACGTTTTTTCTCAAAACGACCTATTAAATCTGAATTTTTAAACAGTGTGCAAATGATTGGTTTTTTTGATTTAGGAACTGCATGGAATGGTTTAAGTCCCTATTACAAAGACAATCCGTTTTTTACACAAGTATATGAAAGCCCCTATTCGCCTATTAAAATTACAGTTTATACCCAAAAAGAGCCCATAGTAGCTGGTTATGGGCTTGGTTTACGAGCCAAAGTGCTTGGTTATTTTCTCAGAGCCGACTATGCCTGGGGTATTGAAGACGGTGTAATACGTAAGCCCGTATTTTATTTGTCATTATCTCTTGATTTTTAAATCTATAATTAATGGTATCAAAAGAAAGCATTAAAAGAAAAACAAAAGACATTTTCGACGAAGTTGTCTTCCACCGAAGACATTTACATGCCCATCCTGAACTGTCGGAAAACGAAAGAGAAACCAGAGCTTACATCACTTCAGTTCTTGATTCTTATAATATTGCATATAAAACATTTAAGAATCATTACGGTGTTGTTGCCGATATTGAGGGCAAAAATCCCCTAAAAAAAATCATTGCTCTCAGAGCCGATATGGATGCCCTACCCATTAAGGAACTTAATGATGTGGTATATAAATCAAAGTATGAAGGGCTTATGCATGCTTGCGGACATGATGCACATACAGCTAGCTTACTGGGCGTTGCAAAAATACTCAACGAGCTTAGAGAGGAATATGAAGGGATTATACGTTTGATTTTTCAGCCCTCCGAAGAAAAATATCCAGGTGGTGCCCTTATGATGATTGGAGATGGTGTTCTTAAAAATCCTGATGTGCAGCTCATCTTCGGACAACATGTGATGCCAACTATTGATGCAGGGAAAGTAGGTGTAAAATCGGGCCAAGCCATGGCTTCAACCGATGAGATATTTATTACTGTAAAAGGAAAAGGTGGTCATGGAGCAACACCAGAGCTTAATATTGACCCCGTTGTTATTGGGGCAAATATTATTGTACAACTGCAACAAATTGTGAGCAGGAAAGCCCCACCCCATATACCCACTGTTCTGTCATTTGGGCGATTTATTGCCGATGGCAAAACTAATATCATCCCCGATGAAGCTTTAATAGAAGGAACTGTGAGAACTTTTAGCGAAGAATGGAGAGCACAAGTACATAAGCTTATTGAACAAATTTGTACATCTACAGCTCAAGCTATGGGAGCCAAATGCGAAGTAAGAATAGATAAAGGATACCCCTTCCTTATTAATGATGATAAGCTCACGGATAATTTCAAAAAATATGCTGCTGAATATTTGGGCAAAGAAAATGTTCTGGATATTGACCTCCGTATGACAGCCGAAGATTTTGCCTATTATTCCCAGAAAATTCCTGCTTGTTTTTACCGCCTTGGTATCAGAAATACTGAAAAAGGTATTGATTCGAACATACATACAGCCACCTTCGATATTGATGAAAATGCTCTCAAAACAAGTGTTGGATTATTGTGTTGGCTTGCTCTAAAAGAATTAGAATAAATCTTTACCAAATTTTTTTTAGCAGCATCTTTATTGTATGCAACCATAGCTGTTGCTTAGGGGCTGGGCATATTTCATATGAATGTCAAAAGAAATTATTTCTTACTTTATTCAAAAATAGAAAGTCTTTACAGGAAAATACTATCGGAATTTTAAATTTAGTATTAAAAAAAACAATATACTAAACTTCTTTTGAGTTTTACAAGAACGTATAAAAAAACCTTAAGCTTTATACGGATTATCTTTTCTCTTTATATTCAAATCGCTACCAAAAATAGGACCATCAGGAGGTGTTCCTTCATTGGTCAGCATGACCAAACTAATCTGATTATCAATAATAATCTTTTTTGCTATTGGTTTAGAATATGTTTTTTTCATTATATCTAAATTTATTGATAAAAATTATTTTCTGCAAAGTTAATAAAATATTTTTTATCAGTATCAACCGACAAAAATTTAAAACGCCCCATTTGTGTCATTTAAAGCATTG
>CAZVOS010000069.1:0-9077 GCA_964628845.1 uncultured Bacteroidales bacterium
TGTACTTGCACAGTGGCAGACTGATTCACCAAAAAGCCATGACAGAAAAAAATCTGTTGAAGCTCTTACATCTGCAAAAAGCATAAACGCAATTTCAGGCAGTGTTACTTCTACGAACACCTATATTCCTAGTAGCACTATGGTATTAAATTTTGAAATCACTTTCAGTTCTCCTGATGCTGAATATTGGGATGGCTTGACTATGACCTTCCCTGCTGGGATTACACCTAATGTAACAGGTACAAGCGACCCTATTGCCCCACATAATAATTCATGTACAGAAGGTGTTGGGCAATTAAATACAATAACAGGACAAGTTGTAAGTTGGGGTGAAATCACCACTCCTACCGGCTGTGGTTGGTTATCTCCAGGTACATTCAACTTCTCCGTAGGAGTTACCATTGGAGCTATAACTGGTGCACAGACTATATCATTTACCTCATATGGAGATGGTTACGGTGCTGCACCACACAGTTTCACAGGAACCATTACAGTAAATGAGGCCGTGCCAAATGATGTGGGTACTACTGATATCGATGTCCAATCTTTTTATCAACCAGGTGCTACTGTAAGCCCTATTGTTACAGTACAAAATTTCGGTTCAGCCCCTCAAACATTTGATGTTTCTTTGGTATTAAATGATGGTACAACAAATGTTTATACACAAACTCAAAGTGTTACAAGTTTGGCTGTCGGAGCAAATCAACAAGTAACATTCCCCAACTGGACTGCTGTTGCAGGTAATTATACAGCTATAGCTACCACATTACTTACAGGTGATGCTTTAGCAACAAACGATACGACAACAAAAAATTTTCTAGTAGCCACAGCTTTCAAATCATACGCATGGAATGCTTATGATGCATCCTCTGTAATTGATGATGGTCCCGTTACTGTTTTAATCCCTGCAGGTGTAGTTACTTCAATTGTTGCCGATGCTGCTGATTTTATTGCTGGTGCAGATTTTGTTAACGGTCAGTGGTTTGGTGCCCAATACAATCAGGCAGGTAATTCTTCCATATATACTATCGACACCACAACAGGGGTAAAAACACTCGTTGGTGCTTCTGGAATAGGTATCACCGGCTTGGCTTATGATGTTACCAACAGTAAACTATATGCATCAAGCTGGGCAAACAGTGCAAATGCACTCTATACTATTAACACTGCAACCGGTGCTTCAACACTTATTGGACCTATAACAACTGATGGGCTGGTTATTGGTATAGCTGCAAATAATGCAGGAGAACTTTTTGGTATCACATTAAATGATACTTTAGTTGGAATAAATAAAACAACAGGTGCTGTTACTAACATAGGTCCTCTTGGTATTGACATTAATTATGCCCAGGATATTGCTTATGACAGGGACAATAACAAACTTTACGGCACATTATACACCACCGAAGGCATATTGGCTGAAATAAATACCTCAACAGGAGCCGCCAATACACTGGCTATAATGGGACCAGAAATTACTGGCTTCGCCATTCCTTATACATTTACAGTTCCCGATGATGATGTGTTGGTACAAACCATAACAGCTATTGAAAGTACATGCGGTATGAGTGCAGCAGTTTCTATTGAAATAACCGTTTCTAATGCAGGTAATAATGCCCAGTCAAATATTCCTGTTTATTATACTGTTAACGGAGGTACTCAGCAAACAGGTACTGTACCCGGACCTATCGCTGCAGGAGCTTCTGCTACATATACATTTACACAAACAGCAGACTTTTCTGCCTATGGCACTTATGTTATTGAAGCATGTACAGACCTTACAGGTGATAGCAACCCCAACAATGACTGTAATTCTATAAGCACAACCAATATAGAACCAGCTACTATTCCTTATCTGATGGGATTTGAAACTACCGACAACCTGACTGGTTGGAAAATACAGGACGTTAATAATGATTTAAAGCTATGGGAATTTGCTCAAAGCACTACTCTTGCCCATGCAGGAACGGGCTTAGCCATTTATGAATACAATGCTGCAGAAGCTGCCAACGACTGGTTATTCACAAAATGCATCAACCTTAATGCAGGTACTGATTATGAAATATCTTTCTGGTACAGAGTAGGTGAATCTCAAGGCACTACATATCCTGAAAAATTAAAAGTTGCTATTGGCACTAATCCAATTAATACATCTATGAGTCAAGTTATCAACGACCTTGGAACCATTAACAACATTACCTATGTAAAACATGCCTCTACTTTCACAGTTCCTAGTAACGGCACTTATTACATCGGTTGGCATGCATACAGCGATGCAGATATGTTCTTTATTGCTTTAGACGATGTTAAAATTGACATAGCCAGTGGTATCATTGATAACTCCACTGAAAACAACATCAGCATTTATCCAAACCCTGCTAAAGACCAGTTACATATCAATTCTGTAAATAACATGAACAAAATCAGAATATTTAATGGCATCGGTCAGTTGATTTCTGATATCAACGTTGAAACAAATAATTACACACTCAACACTTCTCAATACAATTATGGCATATATTTTATCCAGATTGAAGATAAAGAAGGAGTGGTAACAAAGAAATTTGTTATTGCTGAATAAGAATATCAAGTATTTTAATAAAAAACCACTCAGCTATGGGTGGTTTTTTTTTATAACAATCTGAGAATAAAGTTTCTGTTGTCCGATAAAAATTATAATTTTATTCATTTCTTCTTTCTTTTTAAAAATTATATTATTTTTGTTTATTATAAATAATTTTTTATGAAAAAGAATATCTTAAATTTAACTTTAATTATTTTGTGTCTTGGCTTTTTTTTAAGATTAAATGCACAGAATAATGAAACATGTAAAACACTCATTACCATTATTAAACTGATGGAGGAGCGTAAATATACAGCATTGTATGATGTAAAAACTGAAAAGCAAGGTGAAGATGTAGATACTAAAGTATATACCTGCTTGTATAAATTGGAAGGTTTTAAAGAAAACATTGTACAAAAAATGTCGTGGAGCGAAGAAACAACATTATACAGGGTAAAGTTCAGAACTTATGAAAAATACTCTAAAATTGCACAAGATGTATATCCTTTATATGTGAATTGCCTTGATGGCTGGGAAGTAACTGAAGACTTTCGAATTTTAGAGGACGATATAGGTGATATTATTAAAGAAACAACTCATATCTTTAAAAAAGATGATATAGAAATTGAATTTGTTATTTCCGTAGCCGCACTATTCAGTGAAATAAAACTTCATATTGACCGCTTAAATCAATAATTTTCGGAGTATTTTTGAACAAATTCTATAACATCATCATTAAAGAATAAAAATACCCGCGATATACTTCTCCGTTTTTACATTTTCTGAAGTTTATCTGCTCCGTTTTTTCAATCTCTGGAATAAGCTTATTCAGGTATTCTACTATTCTAAGCATTCCCTCATAATTAATAAATTCAATATCATCAAAAGGGGTATGGTAATCCTGATGCAAACCGGTTGTGAAATATAATACAGGTATTTGTTTTTCGTAAAAAGGTGCATGGTCCGAAAATGGAGGACCAAATTTTAGTTTTTTAAGTTTTATCTGTTTCGGTTTATTATTTTTAATAAGTTCTTTCCATTCTGGTGAGCTTCCGTAAGCAAAAAGAATGATTTTCTTTCTCAAGCCCTTTTTCATCCTGCCTACCATATCAAAATTGAGCATGTATGCAATCTGATATTGTTTTGCCAAAGGGCTGTTAACAAAAAAATAAGAGCCCAGCAAACCTTTCTCTTCAGCCGAAAAGGCAATAAAAAGATAATTATACTTTTTGGGGGTATTCACAGAAAAATATCGGGCTAATTCAATGATAGTGGCTGTACCGCTCGCATTATCATCAGCTCCGTTATGTATTTGTCCTGAACCATACCTCGAACCAAAGTACCCCAAGCCCACATGGTCGTAATGTGCTCCTACTACAACAGTTTTCTTTGCTTTATTATCAAGTAATCCGATTACGTTATAATAGTATCTGGCACTGCCCGATATAAATTTCTGAAAATATGAGGTATCTCCAACAGGTTTTTTTAATCCAATATCTTCAAACTGGCGGGCTATATAATCCCTTGCTTTTATTTCTGATGCACTTCCCGCTTCCCTCCCTAAAAGTGAGTCGTGTGCCAGAACATTCATGTCTTTTTGCAAACGTTCTTTGACAGCGCCCTGCGAAAAATCGTACTGGGCATACAAAACAGTGAAAGTATTGAGCAAAAATAAAATTAAAAGGAATTTTCTTAACAACTTCATATTCATTATTTTAAAAACCGGGTAACTTCATATAAACTGTTGGAATAAGCATAAGAAAACCAATAATAATAAGTGTTATAATAAAATACAACACCCATTTAAACCATTTATTGTAGGGGATTCGGGCAATTCCCAGAACACCAATCAGCACGCCTGAAGTAGGCGTTATCATGTTTGTAAAACCATCGCCTAATTGAAATGCCACAATAGTTGCCTGCCTCGACAAACCAATTAAGTCAGAAAAGGGTGCCATAATAGGCATGGTTAGAGCTGCCTTGGCAGAACCACTTGGTATAATAATATTGATAAAAGTTTGTATGACATACATCAAGCTCACACTCGCCAACTTAGTTGTACCTTCCATAAAAGAAGCCATCTTATACAAAATTGTGGCTATCACTTTCCCATCTTCGAGCATCACAATAATACCACCAGCCAATCCCACAACAAGAGCTGCCGTAAGAATGTCGGATACCCCTTCGATAAAAAGCTTCGTAATTTGATTGGCCGTTTTACTCATAGCAATACCTGAAAGAATACCCATAGCAAAAAATAATGAAGCAATTTCTTTAATATACCACTGATAGCCCATCACTCCTACAATAAGAAAGAGAATAGTGAAAAGCAGAATATTCAAAATAAAGAAATGATACGATTTGAGCAGGAAATATATACTCAGCACAGCAAAGAGCACACAGAGCAGAGGGATAACAGGTATTGTCCATTTTAGTGCTTCAGCCGAAGCAGTATCCCCAATACATAAGGTGGTTTGTGGCTCAAACCAGGCAAAGATAATGAGTGTTACTTGTATCATTAAATAAGCCACCCATGTGCTTTTATAGGTTTTATACTGAATTTGAATATCTTCCTTCGATTCCCTGTGCCTCCAATACGCATCTTCTTCGAAAACAAGCGACTTCTCTGGATTCCTTTTTACTTTACGGGCATACCTGAGAACCCATACAATAGTAATAATATTAAGCACACACCACAGCACAATGCGGTATTCGAAACCAGAAAAAAGAGGCACACCTGCAAGTCCTTGAGCTATACCTATGGTAAATGGATTTAATATGGCACCAGAGAAACCCACATGAGCAGCCACATATACCATACACACCCCCACAATAGAGTCGTATCCCATCGAAATAGCCATTGGAACCAGTATGATAACAAAAGCAATGGTTTCTTCGCTCATACCAAAAACAGCCCCAAACAAACTGAATATAAGCATGATAAAAGTTATGATGATGTTGTCAACACCCAGGCGTCTGATGATAGAAAAACGCTCAAGAGAACGGCTTTTTCTCAAGAAAGATAAAATACCCACATCAATGGCTTTGGAGGCATTCATAACCCAAAAGGCACCCCCTATAAGTAAGATAAATATAATTATACCACTTTGTTTTACAAAACCCTTGTAAAAAGCTGAAAAGATATGCCAAGTTTGCGGTTGATTCTCAAGTGGTTTGTATATCTGCTTCCCTCCTTCCTCTACATATTCTCCCCCGGGAATAAACCATGTTAGGGCTGCTGCAATAACTATCAAAGTAAATATGATGAGCCAGGTATGTGGAAATTTTCTGTTTGTTGACATTTTAATATTTTCTTTTCATTACTAAATCAAACTTCATTTCGTTCCCTTCAAAGAGCCCTTCAATAAATACAAGAAGAGTGTCCTTATGCTTATTTTGATATATGATACGTTGTGGGAAATCATGTGTTTTATTCTCAAAGGTAAATATATCTCCTTCCTGCCCCTGAAACTTAAAATATATCTCCTTCCCATTGTTTTGATTTGATACTTGGGGTACATAAAACAACTCCCCACTTATAATTTGAAGCTTTAATTTTTCAAAAACAATGGTATCATTACCTACTATCTGGTAACTGATTCCAGCAAAAAGTGTGTCATTAATCTTTTCCCAACTCTCGTATTGAAGACCATTATCAGCATCAAATTCCCATGTACCTCTAAGCCAATCAAAAATATTAAGTATACTTTCTGATTTATCAATATAGGAGCATGAAGAAAATAAAAGGAACGCATTTAATACTATGGCATTAATAACTATACCCTTCAATTTTTTATTCATATTGCAGTTCGGTTTGAGGATTCCAAAATATTTTTTTAAAATTTATTATCTTGTCATCTTTCACTTCAACGCCTTCATTTGCAAGCAATTCTTGCATCACAAAAGGGCCTCCAAAATGATGCTTTCCTGAGAGCATCCCATTTCTGTTGACCACCCTATGCGCAGGAACATCCACGATGTTATGCGATGAGTTCAAAGCCCATCCCACCATACGCGATGCCTGCGGACTGCCAATATATGACGGTATGGCACCATAAGTTGTTACACGTCCACTGGGGATAAGTTTTACAACACTATAGACCAAAGAAAAAAAGTTTGCTTCTTCATACATATTATTTCAAATTCAGTTTGAAACGCAGATAATTAATTTTTGCACCCTTAGCCCTGAACAACTGCTCATAATATGTTTTAATAGCGAGTAAGGGGTCATCAGGTGCATCGCTATGTATATCCCTTGAAATATATTCAATTTCTTGTTGTAAGTCGTGCAGCAAGCATACAGTATATTCAAAAAAAGGGATGTTATCTGTTTTCAGATGTACCATAGCACCTGTTTTAGCAATATTTTTATACCGATTAAGAAAATCAACAGAAGTGAGGCGCTTGTGATGTTTGGGTTTTTGAAGTTGCGGGTCGGGGAAGGTAATCCATATCTCATCCACCTCATCCTTCACAAAAAAACGCTCTATAAACTGTATCTGGTTACGTATAAAAGCCACATTTTTCAAGCATTTTTCACTGGCAGTTTTACTTGCAGCATACAAACGGTCGCCTTTAAAGTCAATACCAATGTAATTTCTATCAGGAAACATTTCGGCCAGTGCATTGGTGTATTCACCTTTTCCACAGCCAAGTTCAAGAACTATTGGATAATTATTGCAGAAACAGCTTTCATTCCATTTACCTTTCATATGAAAATCGCCTGCATCTTGCCTGTTTATGGGAAGAAAAACATTTTCAAAATTTAGTAACTGGGCATATTTAAACAATTTTCTCTTAGCCATCAAATCTTTAATTTACTGATACGAAAGCCACGAACCCTTTTGTTCCTTATCGTTTATACGTTTTAATTCCTGTGAGGCAGTTGACTTGTCGGCATAAGCATCGTAAGCCACGGTATAAAATCCGTTTTGCGTATTTGCCAAAATGCATGCTTTTGCATAACCCTTGGTTTTTAATTCGCTTACATATTTTTCAGCATTTTCTTTACTCTTAAAGCTGCCTGCTACAATGTAATACATCTTTCCAGAAGGTGTTGAGATATTATCAGTAGCTACGTTATTTTTCTTTTCTTCTTTTACTTTCTGATTATTGTTTACATTTTGTAATGTATCCGTTTTAACAGCATCTCCAAGAGAATCTACAACATCATTCATTGCTTTTTCGAGTATATTATTCAGGTTCTTGTTTTTCTTATCTTTTTTTGAATCATCTTTATTATCTTTATTATCTTTATTTGTATTCTCAGCTACTGCTTTATTTTTAGAAAAAATCTTATCCTTAATGCTATGGTACTGTGCTTCAACAAAAGCAACACCTTTATTCACATGCTCAGGAAATACAAAATAAGCCGTTACAGAACCTGCTGCCAATACCAAAAAGATGATTAAAACTACAAGCCATGCTTTACTTCTCTTCTTAACAGGAGCACTTTCAGGGGGCGTTGTTTTTTCACGTTTAACAGCTTGTGAAGTAAAATCCTCCATACCAAATGACTCACCTGACACATTTATATCAGCATTAAGCTGAAAATCAAAAACACCATCCTGATTTTTACTTAAAATACCAAAACCCTCAAATACATGCCTTCCCGACTTTTCAATATTATTAGTAATGTCATTGATATAGTTATTAATTATATTTATAGTTTCTGCCTTTGGCGTGTTGTATGTAGCACTTAAATGGTTCACCAAGGTATTATCATAATTGTTTTCTTCTAAGCAGAAATTTATTTTTTTTGAGGGAGAAGAAAAAGTATGATGCACAGGATGTATTTCTGAAGGAATATCTTCGGTTGTAAATGAACCAAAACCAGCTAATACTGCTTTCCCATTTATCGTAAGGAGGTAAATAATTTCTTTTTCTATATTCATAATTAAAATATTTTGAGTTATATAAGCTAAAGATTTTGTTTTTTCAAATATGTTTCAACTTTAAAGATATCTTCAGGAATATCCACAGAGAGACTTTCAGTATCTGTGAAACTTACACTGATTCTGTAAGCATTCTCTAACCACCTTAATTGTTCGAGCGATTCTGCTATTTCGAGTTTTGAAGGTTTCAGCAAACAAATTTCTTTTAGAATATGCTTTCTAAAGCCATAAATGCCAATATGTTTATAATAATTATGGTATGTATCCTTAATATTTCTGATATAAGGAACAGGGTACCTCGAAAAATATAAAGCCCTGTTGTTCTTATCAATAACAAGTTTTACTATATTGGGACTTTCAATATCATCTTTGTTTTGAATGATTTTAGCTAGGGTAGCTATCTGAGTGTCAGGGTTTAAAAACACACTACTTACTTTATCAATTTGTTCAGGGTCGATGAGTGGCTCATCTCCCTGAATATTGACAATAACGTCGAAATCTGAAGTATCTGATAAATGATTTACAACTTCAAGGCATCTTTCTGTTCCTGAATTATGGCTTTCTGAGGTCATCACAACATGGCCACCAAAGCCAAGAACATGATTAAGAATTAACTCATC
>CAZVOS010000070.1:0-9054 GCA_964628845.1 uncultured Bacteroidales bacterium
GATGCTGTTTTTGATAGCCAGAACAGAGGCAATGGCTTCTACAGCACCGGCAGCACCAAGCAGATGACCTGTCATTGATTTTGTGGAGTTGATGTTAATTTTATAGCAATGTTCTCCGAATAAAGAAACAATAGCTTTCGGTTCTGCAATATCTCCAAGTGGCGTAGAAGTGCCATGGGTATTTATATGGTCTATATCCTGAGGTTTAATTCCTGCATCATTAATACATAACTGCATCACTTTTTTTGCTCCCAGACCTTCGGGGTGTGGTGATGTCATGTGATAGGCATCTGCTGTCATACCAATACCAACAATTTCTGCATATATCTTAGCCCCACGTTTAAGGGCATGTTCCAATTCTTCAAGGATAAGGGTACCTGCTCCTTCACCAAGAATAAAACCATCTCTGTCTTTATCAAAAGGTCTGGATGCAGTCGCTGGGTCATCATTACGTGTTGAGATGGCATGCATAGCGCCAAAGCCACCAATACCTACTGCATTCACAGCAGCTTCAGAACCACCTGTTACCATAATATCAGCCAAGCCATTTCGAATGTAAAGAGAAGAATCAATTATGGCATTGGCAGAAGAAGCACAAGCCGATGTGGTTGTAAAATTAGGGCCGGCAAACCCATATTTAATAGAAATATGACCTGCAGCTATATCTGATATCATTTTAGGAATAAAGAATGGATTGAATCTAGGTATCTCATTGCCTTTCACGTAGCCCAAAACCTCTTCGAGAAAAGTAGTAATACCTCCAATACCAGAGCCCCAAATGACACCAACCCTGTCCAAATCAATTTGTTCCAGAATTAGTCCACTGTCTTTTACAGCTTCATCAGTTGAAACTATTGCATATTGAGAAAACAGGTCGTGTTTTCTGACTTCTTTTCTGTCGAAATAGGGGGTTGGGTCGTAATTTTTAAGCTCACATGCGAATTGAGTTTTAAAATTACTTGTATTAAATTTAGTTATAGGAGCTGAACCACTAACACCATTGATAAGCCCATTCCAGTATTCCTGAATAGAATTACCAATAGGAGTAAGCGCTCCCAATCCGGTAACGACTACTCTTCTGATTTTCATTTAAAGGGGGTTGATTTTTTACTTTTTATTATTTTCAATATAGTTTATGGCTTCACCTACAGTATTGATTTTTTCTGCTTGGTCGTCTGGAATCTGAAGATTGAATTCTTTCTCGAATTCCATAATCAATTCAACAGTATCTAACGAATCAGCACCTAAATCATTAGTAAAACTTGCTTCGGGTGTTACTTCTCTTTCGTCAACACCTAATTTTTCAACAATAATACTTTTAATTTTTTCTTGAATTTCTGACATTTTTATTTTATTTTAGTTAAACGGCTGCAAAGGAATATAAAATTAGTCAAATACACAATGTTTTTTTTGTTATTATTCAAATGTTAAATTGTAAGTATCAGTAAATCAATTAAAAGAAAAATTATTTTAAGTATTTTTAACATAAATAATTTGTTTATTTTTGTTTGGTTTCAATGTAATGAAATAAATGTTATGTCTCAAAAAATAGCCATATTTGCATCGGGCAATGGTTCTAATGCACAAAGGATTGCTGAATATTTCAGTAATGATATACATATTGAAGTAAGATTAATCCTCTGTAATAATGAAAAAGCTTATGTAATAGAACGTGCAAAGCAAATGAATGTACCCTGTATTGTTTTTTCGAAAGCCCAGCTTAATGATGAATGCTTTATGAATGATGTATTAATTCAATTTAATATTGATTGGATTGTATTGGCTGGCTTTCTGTTAAAAGTACCTGCATACCTAATCCGACAATATAATAAGCGTATTATCAATATCCATCCTGCCTTATTGCCCGATTTTGGAGGCAAGGGTATGTATGGTGACAATGTACATAAGCAAGTTATTGCTTCTGGTGTTAAAGAAAGCGGTATTAGCATTCATTATGTGAATGAGTTTTATGATGAGGGTGAAATTATTTTTCAGGTTAAAACCATTTTACAGGAAGGGGAAACACCTGATTCATTGGCTCAGAAGATTCATAAGCTGGAGCATGAGTATTATCCAAAAATTATCAGAAGTATTATAAAATAAATTATTAATTAATTATATTTGCAAATTACTAATATGGTTTTAAAATATTTTAGGAATAGTATATGATTAATATTGTATTAAAGAATTCTTTTTTTAAAGTAATTACTATTCTATCTATTTTCTTGTTTAATCCCAATATTAAAGCACAAAAATTAATAATAGGTAATAATGTCTGGCCTGGATGTGGAATAATGTATTTGGCAGAAAAAAAAGGTTTTTTTAAGGATGCTGGTTTAGAAATTGAGATGAAGATGTACGATGATTATATTGAATCAATTAATGCTTTTAAAAGAGGTGAGATTGATATAATACAGGAAGATATTTTTAGTTGTGTTTATACTGCTCTGGAGGGTATTGCTTTCATATCAGTTATACCTACTGTTGATAATTTAGGTTTTGATGAACTTATGGCACAACAAAATATTTCTTCTGTTAAGGAATTAAAAGGAAAAAAAGTGGCATATTCACCTGGTTCAGTTGGCCACTTTTTGTTGCAAAAAGCTTTAGAAAGTAATGGGCTTAGGGAAAGTGATATCATTCCTGTAAGTGCAGGTTTTAAAGAAGTTGAAATATTATTTAATGAAAAGAAAATAGATTGTGGTGTTTGTCATTTTTATAATAGACCGTCTGGTAATGTTTTATATTCAACAAGAGATTATAATTTGCCTAATTTACTGATGGTAAAACAAGATAAATATGTAAAACAATATGAAGATATTGTAAAAATAATTGAAGTATGGCAACGTGCTATTAAGTATTTTAACGAAAATGAAAAAGAGTCATTATTAATAATGCAGGAACAAATGGAAGTTGATAATGAAAAACTTATGATATCATTGATGAAAAGAGCTCCGATAATTGACCTTAATAAAGATGCAGAAAATTTATATGGAGATAATGGTTCTATTTTTTTTAAAATTAATGATATTTTATCATTTATAGAAACGAATAAGGATACAGAAGAAAATATTAGGAAAGAGTGTAAATTTATAAAATCCCACTTGAATGAAATTTTTAATAATTCTATAATAAAAACAAAAAGCTTTTTTAAGGAAAATAATAATGAAAATTATAGGTTAGGATTGGATTATGCTTATTTTTTTGCTACAGATAATTATGCTGATGAAAATTGGAAAAACTTAAGAAATCCAATAAGGGATGCTAAAGCTATTGCAGAAATTCTTAATAATAAGTATGGCTTTTTTGTTAAGGTATATGAAGATTTAACTTTGGATAGTATTTCATATATTTTAAAAAAGATATCAGCAAAAGATTATAATACAGGGGATCAATTATTTATTTTTTTTGCAGGGCATGGTTATTTTGATGAAGATGATAAAGAGGGGTATATTGTATTAAAAAATTCTATATATGATGATATCAGTAATAAATCATATTATTCTTTTTCTAAACTGACTTCTCTACTGGATAAAACCAGTTGTTCACATGTACTTTTAGTTTTGGATGTTTGTTATTCGGGTACTATTTTTAAAGATATCGCATTAAAAAAGGGCAATTCTGATGTATATTCTAATTTTTCTATTGAGAAGAACCTTGATATCGATTATAAATTGTTAAATGAAGTTCTAAATTTAAAAACAAGAAAAGCATTAACTGCAGGTGGAAAAATTGAAGTTGCAGATGGTGTCAAACATTCTCCTTTTGCATTTCGTTTGTTAGAGGCATTAAATTATGGGGCAGATGAAACCAGAATATTAACAATTAATGCTTTAAAATCATTTTGCGAAACCCAGTATCCATATCCAAAGCTAGAAGATTTTGCACCATCTGAATCCAAAGGCGATTTTTTGTTTATTTTAAAATAAATATTAATTTATTATGAATAAAATAAATATATTAAAATCAAATATGATATTAATTTTTTTAATATTATTGTCTTCACAATTTGTTTTTTCACAAAAGAAAAACGTGCTTGTCATCCATTCTTATCATCAAGGTTTAGAATGGACTGATGATATTTCGGATGGTATTGAAAGTGTATTTTCTGAGTGTAAAGATTCCATAATAATATGCTATGAATACCTTGATGCAAAAAAATATGCTGATAGTATTGAATATTACAGCAGAGTAGCAGATATTTATGCAAAAAAATATAGAAATAAAATTTCTGTAATATTAATATCAGACAATGCATCATTGGATTTTATGTCAAAATTCAGTTATAAGTTTGCAACAGATGTTCCTGTGGTATTTTGTGGGATTAATGACTTCAACGAGAATTTAATTAAGAATATCTCAAAGATTACAGGTGTGGTGGAGAATGTTGATTATTATGGAAATATTGAAATTATTCAGAGATTTCACCCGGAAATTGATACAGTAATTGTTATCAATGACAACAAAACACTTACTTCAATAATCCATAAAAAATTGTTTTCTGAGGCGATTAAAAGTTTTAAGAATTTAAAATTTATTTTTTGGGAAAATATGTCTATTGAAGAAATAGAACATAAGTCTGAAATATTGACAAAAAATAATGTCATATTTCTTATCAATTATCACATCGATAAAGATAGTGTTTATATTGATTACCAAGAACTTGCTGAAAAAACATCAAAAAGTGGCCGTGTACCTGTTTATGCCCCTTTTACATTTTTTTATGGGAAAGGAATTGTTGGGGGTTTATTAACAAGCGGGAAAATTCAAGGTGAAACTGCTGCGAAAATGGCTAAAGAAATATTATCAGGTAAATCAATTAATGAAATTCCAGTTATTAAAGATTCTCCAAACCAGTATATGTTTGATTATGCAAAATTGAAGCATTTTAAAATAAACAGAGATTTTATTCCACAAAACAGTCTATTTATTAATTACTCAGAGGATGAAGAAGCACTATTCTTTCAACGAAAAGATTATGCTTTATTATTTGGATGTGATTTATATGATGACATTAACTGGAAAAATCTTAAAAATCCTGTTAAGGATGCAATAACTATTGCTGGTGAACTTAAGAATAGGTATGGCTTTAATATAGAAGTTATTGAAAATCCAACCTTAGACACTATGTCAAGTGCTATTAAAAGGTACTGTAGAAAACAATATAATTCTGAAGATCAATTATTAATATTCTTTAGTGGTCATGGTTATTTTGATGAAGATGAAAAAGAGGGTTATATAGTTGTAAAAAATTCTATTTATGGAGAAAATTCTAATAGTTCTTATTATAATTATTCAAAATTGTTATCACAAATTGATAAGATTGAATGTAAACACATCTTTTTAGTTATTGATGTTTGTTTTTCAGGGACTTTATTTAAAGAAGTAGCATTGAATAAATCTGATGGTATAAGTGAGGTAGAAGTAAGCGAAACAAAAGATATAGGATTAATAAAAGAAGTTTTAAAGTATAAAACCCGAAAAGCACTTACAGCAGGAGGGAAGGATGAGGTTTCAGACGGTATTATTCATTCTAATTTTGCATATAAGTTTATTGAAGCATTAAGGACAGGTGGTGGAGAAAAGAACATATTAACTACCAGTCAAATAAAAAAGGTATGTGAAACACTGAAGCCTTCTCCAATTTTACAAGATTTTGCTCCATCGGAACCAGGAAACGATTTTTTATTTATTGCAAAATAGGGAAATTTATTATATTCTTAAGAATTATTTCAGCACTATTTCCATTTCCATATATATATTTAGTGAAATCTGCTTTTTTATTATCATAAATAGCTTTAAGTATATCTTCTTTGTTACGAGAAGGGACAAGTGTATTGGCCTTACAATAAATTGTTTCGACCCATTCTGTTTCTGGTCTGAGTGTGATACAAGGTTTTTGAATAAAAAAAGCTTCTTTTTGAATACCACCAGAATCAGTTATTATTTTGATGGCATTTCTTTGCAGCAGGAGGAAATCAAAATAGCCCAGAGGTTCAGTACTTATAATATTTGATGGTATTTTAATACAGAACTGCTTTAGATTTTTAAGTGTACGGGGATGCACAGCAAATACTATTTTATCATCTATTTGAGCAAATGCCTGCATTATATTATTTAAGACTTCTTTGTTATCAACATTATATGGGCGGTGTAATGTGGTCAGGAAATATTTTTCAGGATTAAGTTTGAGTTTATTGATGATATCTGATTTTTTCTCAGCCAGTTTAAGATTTCTTTTAACGGCATCGAACATGATATCACCCGTATTTATGGCTTTTTTAGAAAGTCCTTCCTCTTTTAGGTTTTTCATTGCAGTGTCAGAAGGGGCATAGAGTACATCACTAATATGGTCTGTGATGAGGCGGTTAATTTCTTCGGGCATGCTGCGGTTAAAACTGCGTAAACCCGATTCGATATGAAATGATGGGATGCCCATTTTAGCAGCTACTAAGGATGCAGCAACCGTAGAATTGACATCGCCAAAAACAACTATACCATCTGGTTTCTCTTTTTGACATAAGTCCTCAAATTGCACCATTATAGTAGCCGTCTGGCGTGTCTGTGATGAATTATCTGCTTCGAGGAAGTAATCAGGTGGAGGTAGCTCAAGTTCCTCAAAAAAGACCATTGACATATTATGGTCATAGTGCTGATTGGTATGTACTACCTTGAAATCAATTTCAGGATATTGTGAAGCAATAGCTGAAAGCGGACTTAATTTAATTAAATTAGGTCTGGTGCCTACTACGAAGAATATTTTCATTAAAACATGGAAGTTTCACCAAAATAATTGAGATAATCGCCGGAATTTTTGCCGTATGCCTCAAAAGTATCGTCTGATATTTTATAAGTGCATTTCTCACCTTTTATTTTCGAAAAGACGATGCTGTGTTGTTTTCCTTTTTCATCAATCATATAGATTTTTGCAAGGTTTTTTGATTCGTATTCTTTAGCATCGAGATTTTCGTAACAAATAGGACAAATAAAATTTACGTGGTCACCATCTTTGTATTTTACAGAGGGATGACTTTTGTAACTGTAATCGCCTATTTCGGGGCTAATGAGAACCAAACCTGATTCACCTTGTTTTGTTTTAGTCAGGAATATGATGTCTTTGTCTATCATCAAATGTCCTTTGCAATGAGGACATATATAACTTTTATTCATGAGAACCTCCTTTATTTATAAATTTAATGTATTCAAAATTATAAAAAATTATAATACATTGACTGAGTTATTTAATAATTATAAGTTTTGCCTGAGTACCATCGTCAAGCAACATCATGTAAATGCCGTTCGACAAAGCTTCGGTAGTGATAGTTGACACATTATTGTAGTGCTTGATTAGATTTCCGTTGACATCGTGCAATGAAAAACTTATGGGTTTATTGAAATTAACAAGGTCTTGTGTAGGTGGATTAGGGTAGAAAATAAGTAAATCGGCATCATTATCTGCTTCATCAATATTAACCATGCTGTTACTTGTCCCTGGTGTAGGGAAGTTAAAATAAAGCCATGTGTTGCCACCATTGGGGTATCTGCCATAAGATATATCCGTTACTTGTTGCCCATATGTAATGGTGTCAATAACAGTTGTACCATCGGGTGCAAACAAGCCAATTTGCTCACCGTCTGCACTTAATTTAAATGAAAGATGGTTGGCACCATCCTGAAGCGTGTCATTATCAGCCCAGATAATAAGATAGCAACCTGGGGGAATTTTTGTAAGTGCATAACCAGCAGGGATGTGGTGCTTGGTGTTGTTGCCGATAGTATCAGTAATATAATATCCGGCAATATTCACCGTATCAGTACCATAATTATATAGTTCAATCCAGTCGTTATACTCGCCGTATTCATCAGCAATGGTTGTTGAGTTACTTGCCATGAACTCATTTATTTTAATTGTTTGTGAAAACAAACTAAAAGTGAAGGTTGTTATCACAATTGTAATTAATGCTATATTTTTCATGTTAAATAATTATTAATTATGAGCAAATATAAATAAAAACTGAAAACTTCATAAAATAAATCAATTTTTTTATGGTTTACAAATTAATTTCTCACTTAGCCTGTAGTTTTTTGTTTTGAGAGTAATAAAGTAAATGCCTGAGCCATAGTTGTTTACATTTAATACAAAGTTGTCTGCAATTCTATCGGTAAAAGAATAAGAATTCATAAGTTTTCCGTACATATTTGTAATTTCAATAGTGCCACTTTCTCTTGTGGGCAGGTCAAAGTCGATATTTACAATGTCATCAGCAGGATTGGGATATATTTTTAGAACAGCTACATCGGTAAATATATAGTCAGTAATATGGCTTGTTAAACCCACTGTGAACTGCATGTATATTTCACCACCGAAATCGGAATTGAAATTTTTAAGAATTGTTGAGTTATAAGCATTTTTAAAACGGATGTATCCATTCCCTTGTGCAGTACTCGCCCACCAGGTAAGTCCGTTTTCTCCTGTATCCATAAGTTTGAAGATATAACATCCATCAGAAAGTTCTAAAGTATCTTTATAAATGGTATTAGCCGTTAGGCCAGAGCGAGAGAAAATAATGTTGTCTGCTGCATCTTTAAGTGTGTAAGAATTTTGATAAGGGTAATTGTTTGTTTTAAGTTCAATTACAAATTTGGAAGGCATTACGGGTACATAAGTAAAGGGTGATGTCCATGTATTATTTGGCTCATATTCATCGCTACTGCCATTGGGGTTGCTTATGCTCACAGTAAAAGAGCCAGCTCCCTGCATCCAAGCAAAAGAATCTAATTGAATACTTATAGTATCACAAAATTTAAGCAAGCCCGTCCAGTTATATACTGAAGGAGTAGAACCGCTTATTCCGTAATTAATTGTGAGAGAAGTGAGGTCAGTAGCCCCATTGTTTTTAATCACTATAGTAGGTTTTGTACATATAGGGTTTAGCCGTCCCCACATTTGGTCTTTTGTAGGAGCAAGCACATTTTCGATAGCTGCATCTATAGTAAAATTGGGGGGGCCATACGTAAGCAATTGGTCTTCTATCTGAAAGTAGTTCCATCCGC
>CAZVOS010000071.1:0-4894 GCA_964628845.1 uncultured Bacteroidales bacterium
CGTATACAACTCAATGATGCTTTTGCCAATATGTCTGAAATCGCTGAGTTTGTTGCCTCAGAAAGAGAATCAAAAAATGAAGCCGACAGACCATTTATAACTACTTCCCTCAAAATAGATCAGGAAACCCGAATGGGTATCGTTACAGATGTAAAACAAGAACTCCGAAAAGCCAATGCATTGAGAATAAATTATTCTTCAAGACAAGTTGCTAAAATTTAGTTCTTCTTAATTATTATCTAATACCGGTTATTGATTAAGTTCAGTAGCCGGTTTTTTAATATACCACAACACCCAAAATAATATAAAAAAACACACTAAAACAATAATCCAACTTTCAGACATATTTTCTTCGAAAGCTTCTATATTAATAAGTTCTCTGTTTTTTAGAAAAACTGCTGTTACTGTAAAAGCATTGTTAATTAAATGAAGCAATATAGCAACCCATAAATTACCCGTATAAAAAAATAAATAACCCAGAATAAATCCGAGAAACATACGTGGGATAAAACCATAAAACTGAAGATGTACTACGCTAAAGATAAATGAAGTTATAAGAATCGCTAACAGTGGTTTATTTATCCATTCTATTATAACTCTTTGTAATACACCCCTAAATATAAGTTCTTCTCCTATAGCAGGTATTATAGCAATAACCAAAATATTAAACAGATAGTTTTTAATTGAATATACATCTAAAAAAGCCTCTGTTACCAAAAAGGCCTGCTCTTCTGATTCCCTCATCCATTTTTCAATGCCAGATAAAAATGAAGGCATTGTTATATTTTTATTAAATTCTACCATCACACCTATTAAGGGTAATGACAAAAAAACAATTATAAAACAAAAAATAATGTTTTTAAAATGCAGTTTCGTATTTAATTTTAAATACGAAAATGGATTTTTACTCATTAGAAAACCAAAAATCAATGCAGGAAAAATAAATATTAAAGAATGATTAAGCAATTGCATTATTTTTAATAATGAAACACTTTCAGAATTGTTTAAATCTCCATTTAAATTAATAAGTGACTTGTCGACCTGAACAAAATAAACCAGCATTACTGATACAAACATACCTATAATCATCAAACCAAATAATAACATAAGATTTAAAAGGGCTGGCATTCTTGAAAATATTGTTTCTTTACTCATAATTCAATAGTTTTGCAAAAAAAATATTTTGGTAAAGATAGATAAAATATCATTAACTGATTTCCCCTTGCTTTTGGCACCAATGGAAGACATCACCGATGCTGCTTTCAGAAGTTTATGCAAAGAGCATGGGGCTGATGTTATGTTTTCGGAGTTTATAGCTGCCGATGGTATTATTCGGCATGTGGAAAAATCATTATCAAAAATACATTTTACTGAAAATGAACGTCCATTTGGCATTCAGGTTTTTGGCAATAATGTAAACACATTAGTAGAAGCAGTTCAAGTTATAACAAGATATAAACCCGATATCATTGACCTTAATTTTGGATGCCCTGTAAAAAAAGTAGTGAACAAAGGTGGTGGTGCAGCATTGCTTAATAATATACCCCTGATGATTCAGATTACTGAAGCTGTTGTAAAAAGTACTGCGATACCTGTTACAGTAAAAACGCGTTTAGGATGGGACCAAAAAACTAAAAATATTGTTGATGTGGCGGAGCGTCTTCAGGATGCAGGCATAAAAGCCCTTACCATCCACGCCCGCACTAAAGCGCAGATGTACACTGGTGAAGCTGACTGGACTCTTTTAAGAGAAGTTAAAAACAACCATCGTATGCACATCCCCATTTTTGGCAATGGAGATATAAATACACCTGAGAAAGCCCTTGACTTTAAAAACAAATACGGTGTTGATGGAATCATGATTGGAAGAGCTGCATTAGGAAATCCATGGATATTTAACAGAATTAAATATTTTATTCATAATAATACACATCTTAAAGAAGCAGAACTTTCTGCAAAAATTCAAGTTTGTAAAGAGTTTATTAAACATTCTGTGGCTTTAAATGGTACTAATAAAGGTCTTTTAAAAATCCGCAGACATTACAGTCCTTTTTTTTCAGCTATTCCTCATTTTAAGCCATACAGATTAAAATTGCTTACTTTAAATAATGTTGATGAGATAATGGGTGTTTTAGATGAGATAAAAAATAGTTTCACTTAACAGTTATGAGCGACTTGTACGCATAAGGGATAAAACGGATGATATCTGAGGCCATTAATGCATGTTCTGTAATTTCTTCAGCAGCCAAATCGCCTGCTAAACCGTGTAAATACACACCCAAAATAGCGGCTTCGAGTGGCTTATAATTTTGAGAGAGCAAGCCTAAAATCATTCCTGTTAACACATCGCCACTGCCGGCAGTAGCCATCCCTGGATTTCCTGTAGAATTGAGATAGACCTTTTCATCAGGAGTGGTTATACAGGTATAGGCCCCTTTTAAAACAATATAAATACAATATTTGGCAGAAAGTTCTTTCTGCTTCTCAAATCTCAAAACATCATCAGAAAATTTTACACCAGCAAAACGCTCAAATTCCTTTACATGAGGTGTAAGAATGGAGTTTTTAGGAATTTTATATTTTAAATCAGGATTATTCGACAAGGTATTAATAGCATCTGCATCTAATACAATTGGAACTTTACATGTGCTTAAAACTTGATTTAACATCGCTAATGTGCTGTCATTTGTCCCAATACCTGGGCCTACACCAACAGATGAATTTGAATTATTAATGTAAGTAGTAATTAATTCATCATCTGTATCTGAGCTTACCATAGCTTCTGGAATAGATACTTGTATAATATCAACACCACATCTGGGAACATGAACAGTGAGTAATCCAGCACCAGTACGCAAACATGCCTGTGAAGCCATAACAGCAGCGCCCATCTTCCCTCTGGAGCCGGCAATAAGCAAAGCATGTCCAAAATGACCTTTATGAGAAAATTTATTTCTCTTTTTTAATAGTGGTTTTATATCGTCACTTAATGTAAAAAATGTTTGGCAAGCTTCATTTTGAATAAATTCCGAATGCAAACCTATAGGTATAAGCACCCACCTACCAACATAATACCCGTATTGAGGGAAAAAGAAAGACAATTTGGGAAACTGCAAACTTAATGTTACTGAAGCTTGTATAATAGCTCCATCATTATTTAAATTTGAATCAGCAAAAAGTCCAGATGGTATGTCTATAGATAAAGTAAACGAAGAGTATGTATTGATGTGATTTATAAAGTCAGCCACATATCCTTCGATGGGTTTTGAAAGACCAGAACCAAAAATTGCATCAACTACTACACAATCATTGTCAATAAATGGAAATGAATCACCTTCATTTATATTTACTACCTTACTATTTTTAGTATTGTTTAAGCGTTTTTCATTTTCAGAAAAATCAATGCTTTTATGGGGAAAGAAACTTAGGATATATGTTGTTACGCTTGCTTTCTTTTCGGTTAACATACGGGCAATAGCCAGTCCATCACCCCCATTATTACCTGTACCACATAAAAAAACAAATTTTTTAGTTTTTACATCAATATTCTGAACAATCCATTGAAAACAATTTTCTGAAGCCCTTTCCATAAGTTCAAGCGATGGAATAGGCTCATTTAAGATTGTAAATGCATCAGCATTTTTAATTTGCTGGATATTAAAAACCTTCATATAATGTTAAAATTATTTAACAAAAAAATAAAAAAGAATGCTTTAAATATAAGGGCGTTCTTAGTAGTTTGTTCTAAACTGAGGATTATTTATAATCCATCATCATTTCCCATGGCATTGATGTAATCAAAGCTCCAATAAAAATGAAATAAACCACAATCCATATCAATACCAGTCCCGACAGCGATAGGCCAATAATGGCACATATCTTACCTGCCTTGGCGTTGTTATAAGAGCCCACAGTATAAGCCGAGGGGTTGATTTTGTATAACGACATTGATTTACCCGATAAAACAAGGGCAATAATACCTAATGTAACACCAATCACACCATAACACCAACATAAAGCTATTGATATAATACCCAAAACCAAAATTGCTGTTGAATTTGGCAAGGGCTGTTGTGCAACATTGTTGCTTTGATTTTGATTTTCCATTGATTTTTTAATTAAAATTAATAATAAGCTTAAATATATAGCTAAGTAAAATAATTACAGATGTAAAAATAAACATTATAGTTAAATATGAAGCTCCTTTTTTAAATTTATATTTAATATGAAGAAATAAGAAAACAAACATAATTATCATTGGAATTAAAGCGGGGTAAGTTTTAATACTTTCTATGATATTGCCTTTGAGCAATTCGATAAAAGCTCTTTGCATACCACAACCAGGGCAATCAATCCCCATATATTTTTTATAAAAACAAGGAAACTGGTGATTTTCGAGCCATTGTATTAAACGGGAATACATATATGAATTAAAAGATTAAATAGTAATCAAGAAATAACACCATGCTAAAAACAATATAACTTAATAGGTACGGGTATTAAATTAATATTAAATATACTGCTTTATCAGAATAATTCAACGATGACAATACTAACTTCCCAATGTGGCTACCATTACAGCTTTAATGGTATGCATTCTGTTTTCTGCTTCATCAAAAACTACAGAAGCATCCGATTCAAAAACATCTTCGGTTACTTCCATGCCATCTAAGCCATATTTATTAAAAATTTCTTCACCAATTTTTGTTTCTCTATTATGAAAAGCTGGTAAGCAATGTAAAAATTTAACATGGGAATTTCCTGTCAGTTCCATAGCTTTTTTATTTACCTGATATGGCTTAAGCAATCTGATTCTTTCTTCCCAAACATGTTCGGGTTCTCCCATAGACACCCATACATCGGTATAAATAAAATCGGCACCTTTTACAGCTGT
>CAZVOS010000071.1:4904-9019 GCA_964628845.1 uncultured Bacteroidales bacterium
ATCGCTAAGAGTAATCTTAGCTCCTGTTTCTTTAGCTATCTCTCTGCAAGTATTTACTAAATCATCCGTTGGCTGACATGATTTTGGTGCACAAGCCCTGAAATCCATTCCTAGTTTGGCTGCAATAACCATCAAAGAATTACCGACATTATTTTTGGCATCGCCCATAAAACACAGCACCATCTTATTAAGAGGTTTGTCGCAATGTTCCATCATAGTAAGCACATCAGCTAACATCTGTGTGGGATGAAATTCGTTAGTCAGGCCATTCCATACAGGAACACCTGCATACTTAGCCAACTCCTCTACTATATCCTGTCCAAAACCACGGTATTCTATACCATCATACATTCTGCCCAAAACCCTTGCAGTATCTTTCATGGATTCTTTTTTCCCAATCTGAGAGCCAGAAGGACCAAGATATGTAACGTGAGCTCCCTGGTCGAATGCAGCCACTTCAAATGCACAACGGGTACGCGTAGAATCTTTTTCAAAAATCAAAGCAATGTTTTTACCTTTTAATCTTTGAATTTCAGTACCAGTGTATTTAGCTTTTTTTAAATCTTTTGACAATTCCAGTAAAAAACGGATTTCCTGAGGTGTAAAATCTAATAATTTTACAAAATGACGGTTTTTAAGATTAAATGCCATATTATACTCTCCTTTTATTTTAATGTTAATAATTATTTTTTAATAATTTTAGTGCCACAAGCAGGGTTATTCAGTTTTGATGTTTCAGTAATGATTGCTGTGTGTCCTGTTTTTTCAACAAAAGCTATACCTGCATTAATTTTAGGGCCCATACTTCCTGCTGCAAAATGTCCTTCATCCCTGTATCTCTTAGCTTGTTCTAGCGTTATCACGTCAAGTGCTTTTTCGTTTGGCTTTTTGAAATTAATAAATACCTTATCTACATCAGTAAGAATGTAAAATTCGTCTGCGTTAATTTGTGCAGCCAATAATGAGGAAGCCAGATCTTTATCAATCACAGCATCAATACCTTGTAATTTATTGGGCTCAACATAAAAAACAGGAATACCACCACCACCAACTGCAATAACTATCTGACCCTCTCTTGAAAGATTTTCAATCGATTTACGATTTCCAATAGTTAATGGTTGAGGCGAAGCCACTACTTTTCTCCAGCCCCGATTAGCTGAATCAGGAGCAAATGTAGCCCCACTTTCTTGTGCCATTTTCTCTGCTTCTTCTTTTGAATAGAAAGGTCCAATAGGTTTTGTAGGGTTTTGAAATGCAGGGTCGTTTTTATCAACAAGAACTTCTGTTATAATGGTAATAACATCTCTTTCTATACCATTTTTTTCAAGTACATTACGTAATTGTTGCTCTATCATATAACCGATAAGTCCCTGTGAATAAGCACCACATATATCCAATGGCATTTCTGGTACACCAAATAGTTTAGCCCCTGCAATGTTCTGTAATAAAATATTTCCTACCTGAGGTCCATTACCATGTGTTATAACAATATTAATGTCTTTTTTTATGAGTTCAAGTAAACTTTCACATGTTTTATACACATTATGCTCCTGCTCATCAATTGTTCCTTTCTGCCCAGCTCTTATTAATGCATTACCTCCAAATGCTACTACCGCTAATTTTTTCATAAATCTTCGATTTTAATATTTTATACTAATTTATCTTTCCTTTTTTTCGCAAAACTATAAATAATTAAATAATTTACAAGGATTTTTTATTTGATTAGAGTTTTTATGATGTTAATTCCAAAAGATTTTCTATCGATAACATACAGTTGGGATGCCCTTAAACATTATTTTAATAAAAATATTAATTTTTTTATTTTAATTATAAATATATTACTATCTTTGCACTTCATTTTTCAAACTATAAAAATTAAAGAAAAGAACATTTAAAAAATATATTGCGATGTATTTAACAACAGAAATAAAAAGAAATTTTTTTAAAGAATACGGTAAATCAGAATTCGACACAGGTTCTTCCGAAGCTCAAGTAGCAATGTTTACCTACCGTATCAAACATTTAACAGAACATCTTAAATTAAACAAAAAAGATAAAGCAACCGAAAAGGCACTTATTGCCCTTGTAAGTAAAAGACGTAAACAACTTGAATACCTTAAAGAAACAGATATTGAAAGGTACAGGACAATCATAAAAACCTTAGGTATAAGAAAGTAAGACCACAAAAAAGGCAATTATTAAATGGTTGCCTTTTTTTTATTAATTTTTAAACAAAAACAAATAAAATATGAATATTGTAACAAAAGAAATAAAATTAAATGATGGCCGTATCATTATTATAGAAACAGGAAGACTGGCAAAACAAGCCAACGGGGCAGTAGTTGTAAGAATGGGTGATACCATGTTGCTTGCCACTGCCGTAACACGTAGCGAAGCAGCAGATAATGTTGATTTCTTACCCTTATCAGTTGAATATCAGGAAAAATATGCAGCCGCAGGCAGGTTCCCTGGTGGTTTTTTTAAAAGGGAAGCACGTTTAAGCGAATATGAAATACTTGTTTCACGTTATGTTGACAGGGCATTAAGACCATTATTTTCTGACGATTACCATGCAGAAACACAAATACTCATCTCTCTTATCTCTGCCGAAAAAAATGTGATGCCCGATGCACTGGCTTGCTTAGCTGCATCAGCAGCCCTTAGCGTATCAGATATTCCATTCAACGGACCCGTTTCAGAAGTACGAATTGTACGTATAAATGGTAAGTTTGTTATTAATCCTACTATATCTGAAATTAATGAGGCCGATATTGAAATGATAGTTGCTGGTACCATTGATAACATTGTAATGGTAGAAGGAGAAATGAAAGAAGTGCAGGAAAGCGATATGATTGAAGCCATCAAAGTGGCACACGAAGCTATTAAATTACAATGCCAGGCACAAATGGAAATGATGGGTATGCTTGAAAAAGCTCAGAATAAAATCCAATATTGCCACGAAGTTAATGATGAAGAGCTAGAAAAGAAAATAACTGAATACTGCTCTGACAAACTTTATAAGATGGCTATGAGCGGGATTGCTAATAAACATGTACGCAAAGAAACTATTGATGCCATCAAGCAAGAATTTATTGACACTTTAACGGAAGAAGAAGCCACTGAAAAAAAAGCGCTTATCAGCAGATATTTTCATAATACTGAAAAAAAAGCTGTGCGTAAAGCCATATTAAATGAAAAAATTCGGCTTGACGGACGTAAAACAGAAGATATCAGACCTATCTGGTGCATAGCAAACTACCTGCCTTCTGCTCACGGTTCTGCCATTTTTACTAGAGGTGAAACCCAATCTCTTACAACTGTTACATTAGGCACCAAAATGGATGAGCAAATACTTGACGGAGCAGTTATTGAAGGCAAAAGCAAATTTATCCTGCACTATAATTTTCCACCATTCAGTACAGGTGAGGTAAAAATGATGAGAGGCACAAGCCGTAGGGAAGTCGGTCATGGTAATTTAGCTCTTAGGGCTTTAAAACCAGTACTACCAAAAGAAGAAGACAATCCTTACACCATCAGGGTTGTTTCCGATATTTTAGAATCGAATGGCTCATCTTCAATGGCTACTGTTTGTGCAGGCACAATGGCACTTATGGATGCTGGTGTTAAAATTTCCAAACCTGTTTCAGGTATTGCTATGGGTTTAATTTCTGACAACGAAACAAAACAATATGCTGTGCTTTCGGATATACTCGGTGATGAAGACCACCTTGGTGACATGGACTTCAAAGTAACAGGCACACGCGATGGCATTACCGCCTGCCAGATGGACATTAAAGTAGATGGCTTATCATACGATATTCTTTCTGACGCCCTCAATCAAGCTAAAAAAGGCAGGTTACACATACTCAACATCATTGAAGAAACCATTAAAGAACCACGAGCCGATTATAAACCATTTGTACCTCGTATTGTTAAAATGACTGTACCTAAAGAATTTATTGGTGCCATTATCGGACCAGGTGGAAAAATTATTCAGGAAATGCAGAGAGAATTTGCTTGTACTATTACCATCGAAGAAATTGGAGATTACGGCATAGTCGATATATTCTCAGAAAACAAAGACTCAATTGATGGTGTTGTTGCAAGAATAAAAG
>CAZVOS010000072.1:0-9014 GCA_964628845.1 uncultured Bacteroidales bacterium
TAAGAGTAACACTGAGTATGGCATTCTGACCTGCACAAATAGTGTCGTGAGTAGCTGTTATTGTGAAATTAGTAATGTTTTGATTTATTAAGCCATCAGCTCCTTTAGTAGCACCATTGGGAGGAAATTCGGACAGTGCTGGAGAGTTTGTAACCCCATTATTGCCTCCTTTAGCAAATTGAGTAAAAGTACCTCCTGTATGGGCAATATAACCGCCACCGCCACCCCCACCTGGCCCCTCGGCTTCTACTGTTGAAATGTTCTGAGAGCCGCCGTTTCCACCGTTGGCAATAGCATTAATACTGCTGATATTGTCTGTGGCATACAAAATAATTGAGCCACCACCACCACCACCACCGGGTGCATCATTGCCATAGGGGGGGGTGAGAGTTCCTGTATTGCCATTTGCAATTAAATTTCCTGTACCTGAGATATTGGCATGAGATATAATGAAAATGATACCACCACCTGAGGCGCCATCTGTACTTGCCCCATCATTGCCATCGCCGGCGCCACCGCCACCACCCATAAATACTCTTTCAGAATTAATGCCATTGCTAAGTGGTTTACCTCCTAATCCGCCATTATTGGTGCGCGAGTTTCCACCCCAAACAGGATTACCAGGTATAACAGTGAAAGCGTCATAGTCGTACATGGAAAAGGAATAGCCCCCTCTGCCTCCACCTGTGGAAACATTATTTGAAAAGTTAGTTGCTTCAAGTTCCCATGCTGGGACATACATATTTCCTGTTCCTTTATCAGGATTGCCAAGCCCGTTCCAAGTGCCTATACCTGCATTGGCTCCTCCTCCTCCGCCGCTGTTATGAGCACCACCACCACCACCACCATTAGCAACAGCACCGCGTCCGTACCTGCCACCAAAATTATTATAAAAAGCACCGTAGCCACCTATGCCCTCTCCTTTTTCACCACCATAAGCACTATCGATTGATGCCATATCAAAAATAGTTGTACCAGGTACTGTGCTGGCATTCTCTTTTTGCCCTCCCCTGAAACCCTTTCCAGTAACATAAATTAAACCATTTATAGTGGCATTATTCAAACTCTCTATAGCTACCACACCTCCTGTTTGTCCGTTCCAAGAAGGGCAGGTGATACTTGCACCATTGGAAATACTAAAGTTATTATAACGTGGCACTTTAACAATTTGTGTGTTCCCGAATGTTCTATAATCGTTTTTTAAGGAACACTCCAAAACAATTTCACTAGGACTTACTGTATTGATTTGCTGGAATTCATAATTACCAGCACCATCATAATTAAGAACATCACCAAATGTAGAATTAAAAAGCCCTGAGTTAGCCAGACTTCTTAACATGGCTCCTTGCATCTGAATAATTAGAATCAAGTCGCCTGGTGCAAGACCTGTTGTGGAAGCTACTGTAATTGTGCTACTTCCCTGAGTTACATCCTGTGTTAAATAGGTATAATTGTTTAAAATCTGATTGGCAAAAGTTATATTTATGTTGCCATCTTTACCTCGTTGTGCAAAACTTAAAAAGTTTATAAAAAGAAAAAAAGATAAAAGTAAAAATCGTATCATGGTGCAATT
Organism: uncultured Bacteroidales bacterium; assembly: GCA_964628845.1. Taxonomy (GTDB): domain Bacteria; phylum Bacteroidota; class Bacteroidia; order Bacteroidales; family PXBB01; genus JAKIYU01. The sequence goes on from CAZVOS010000072.1 coordinate 1,574, forward strand.
TTTAGTTAGTTATTTTAGTTAGAAGTTTTTTTGCTATCTCAATAATGTTACGTGGCCGTAATACTTGTGTGTTTTTCCATTTATGTCCTTGATGATAAATTTATACACGTATACATCTTGCAAATAAATGTTTTTTGATTTAGGGTCTATCCCATCCCATGGTTTGTTGTAATCATCTGTTTCATAGAGCTGTTCACCCCATCTGTTGAAGACATACATGAGATATTCGGCTATATTTGTTCCAAATCCTTGGAAAAAGTCGTTGATACCATCGCCGTCAGGAGTAAATACATTTGGTATATAAAAAGTGAAGTCGGGCTTAATAGTAACCATTTTAGTAGTAGAATCTGTACAGCCATGATTGGTTTGAACAACAAGAAGGACTTCATATTCACCATCTTCCATATAGTTGTGCATGGGGTTTTGGAGTGTTGAAGTATTGGTATTGCCTGAAGAGGGTTCACCGAAATTCCATGCCCATGTTGATGCCAGATACGATTGGTCGAAGAATTGAATAATAGGATTCTCTATTGAACCAACAAGGGGACTTAATAAAAAGTCGGCAACAGGATTAGGATACACATTAATCATATCATTGTAGGTGTAAGTTCCCTGGCAGCCGTCAGTAGTAATTACTGATAAAGTAACACTGTATGTTCCCTGCGAGAGATACATATGTGAAGGATTTTGTTGGGTTGCTGTATTGTCCATTGATGTGGGATCTCCAAATTCCCATTCCCATTCTTGAATAGCAGGTGTTGTATTATCAGTAAAATGTACCATAAGTGGCTCACATCCTTCATAAACATCTGCAATAAAGGAAATAGTGGGTGAGGGATATATGCCAACAAATACATCATCTGTAGCTGAACAGCCGCTGGCATCTGTAACAGCAACAGTATAAGTTGTTCCTACAGAGGGGTTGGCTATGGGATTCGCAATGCTGTTACTGCTTAAGCCGGTTGAAGGACTCCATTCATAAGAAACGCCTCCAGAGGCATCTAATGTTGTACTCAATCCGCTACAGATATAAGCATCTTCTCCTGCATAAGCATTGGGGGGAAAATTGACTATTACAATCACATCATCTGTTTGCGAACAGCCGCTGCCATCAGTTACTGTGACGGTATATGTTGTTGTTGTGATAGGATTTACAGAAATAGAGGGGTTTGTATCCCCTGTGTCCCAAACATAGGAAACACCACCTGATGCAGTGAGAGAGGCAGAATTACCATCACAGATAGATTGGTCGGGACCTGCATTGGCAGGAGGTAAAGGCAGGATTTGAACAGCTACATTATCGGTGGCGGTACATCCGTTGGCATCAGTAACAGTAAGGATGTACGTTGTACTTACCAAAGGAGATGCTACAGGTGTTGCTGTGTTAGCACCGGTAAGACTTGTAGCAGGTGCCCATGCATAAGAAACCCCTCCTGAACCCGTTAAGTTTGTACTTGTTCCATAGCAAATTTCTATGTCATTACCAGCACTGGCTGTAGGAAGTGGATTAACAGTAACGACAACATCGTCGGATGCGGTACATCCATTGTTATCTGTAACTGTGACTGTATATGTAGTTGTAACTGTAGGGCTGACATTGTTGTTAGGGGTATTTACATTATTACTCCATGCATAAGATAAGCCGCCAACGGCTGTAAGGTTTGCAGATTGTCCCAGACAAATAATCTGGTTAGTGCCGGCATTGGCTACAGGTAAAGGAAACACATTTAATGTTTGGGTTGTGGTGGCTGTACATCCGACACTTCCAGCAGTAAGGGTAACAGTATAAGTGCCTGGTGCAGTGTATGTATGTGCGGGGTTTTGTTGTGTAGATGTAGTGCCGTCTCCAAAATTCCACAGCCAATTATCAACAGAGCCCTGATTTACAGTAGAATTATCTTCAAAAGTTACATTAAATGAACATTGTGGAGATGTTATTGTAAAAGCAGGTGATATTACTGTTGGTTGAATGACTGCATTAAGTGTGGCCTGACAACCATTATGAGATGTCATCACACATGTATAATTTTGTCCTATCTGAGGATTATTTAATGTAACAGTTTGAGTTGTATAGCCACCGGGCGACCATGCATAAGACGCAAACCCTGCTGGTGCCTGCATCACAACATTGTTTGCTCCTTGACAAAAACCAACGCTTATTTCCATAGGTGCACACGAACAAGATAGGTAAGCATAACCAAAATGCCCTGAAAGTTCACAGTCGTATGTTGTATATTCAATAGTAATATTTTGTCCCATATAAGCGGTTAAATCTATACCTACTGTTGTCCAGTTCTTCCACATGATAGAACCAGGCGCCATTTGAAATCCTGGTATAGAACCAGATGCCACTACAGAATAAAAACCACAGACAGGGTCAACAAGATTGCCAGATGCATTTAAAACACGTATATTAAATTTGGGTTGTTCAGAAGGTGCATGGCCTGGGTCCTCGAGAACAACAGCATATTTATAAATAAATAAATTATTTTGAGGAGTTACAGTTAATGTATATTTTAATCTTTCAGCTTGAGCACCGACCTGTTCATTGCCTAATTTAGCACCAATAGTAGCACCGGGAGGTAACATCTGTAATTGATTACCTGTTCTTGGGTCAGTACCGGGAGCATTTATGATGGTATGTCTTCCGTTAACAATATTTTGGGTTGGACAGCAACTTGTAAATGAACCTGTATAACCCACCCAGTTGGTAAAATTACCCATACTAAAATCAGCATTGGAACAAGCTGACTGGGCATTTAACTGAGAATTAAAAAAAAATAATTGATATAAAAAAGCGATATAAATTAAAATTGAACAGTTAGGGGATATAATTTTATTCATAAGCTTGGATAAGTAATTACGAGAATTAGACGATTATTACATAATTAGTTGCTAAATTTTTATTTAAGATTATTTATAAATAAAAAATTTATTTACTTTTGTTACAAATATAAACAAAAAAAATAAGAAATAATGAAACATACTAATTATTTTATTATCATAGTTTTAAGCATCTTTGTTTTAGCTGTTTCCTGTAAAAAAGATACAGATAATGTTGATGACAATAATAACAACAATAACAATAATAACAACAACAATAATAATTTTACATGTGGAAGTAATTTTGTTGACACAAGGGACAATAAATCTTATCCTACAGTACAAATAGGGAGTCAGTGCTGGATGAAAAAAAATATTGATATAGGGACAAAAATTGGCTTAACAAGTAATCAGACTAACAACAGTTCTATTGAAAAATATTGTTATGATAATAACGATGTTAATTGTACAACATATGGGGGCTTATATCAGTGGGATGAAATGATGCAATATGTTACAACTGAGGGGGCACAAGGTATTTGTCCAACAGGATGGCATATACCTACAGATGCCGAATGGACGACACTTGTAGGTAATTATTCGGCTGCAACAGCAGGAACAGCTTTAAAAGAAGGGGGGACTTCAGGTTTTGAGGCAAAGCTGGGTGGCAGAAGAGATACTGATGGTGGATGCTGGCAGATTACAGAAGGTGGGTATTTCTGGTCAACAACAGTTAACGGAACAAATCCATGGTACCGTTTTGTATCTAATGCCACAAATGATGTAAGCCGAATGTCTATCCCCAAAACTTATGGATTTTCGGTAAGGTGTTTAAAAAATTAGAGGGTTTATTTTTTAGTAACAACTTCTGTTTTGTTGTCGTAGTTTATCCAATATTTACCTTTTTCAATATCAGTAAAATTAACTTCCTTGCCATAACCATCAAGGATAAAGTTACCTTTTTCATCGAAGATTTCATAAATAGTTTCAGATGAAAAGTATAACCAGTCTGTTATGCGTGTTGAAATTAGGTAAAGCTCTTCGTCTTTAACAAAGTATTTGCATTCTTTTGACAGTCTTTCTATTCCAGATTTATCAATATGCTTTATACGAAAAATATTTTGTTTGGTGTTGAAACGGGGTTCATAAGCAAAATTGTTTTCTCCAACAGAATCCTTAGGGAAAACTTCTCCTATGGTAATCCATTTTTCCCAACGGTATTGTTCAATAATAAATGGATTATCGTCAAGAGTGCCGCTTATTGTCCAGTTGAGTTTGTTTGATTTTTTATCTAATTTGGGTGGGCTGTATGTAAAATTAGTTGAAGATTCTAATACATTTGTATTAATGATATCGGGCTTACAGTCTGGTTTATGAATTATTCTTACGGTGACTTTTTCACCCTCTTGTATTTTTAAGTTTGCAAAATCAATTTCAAATGAGTTTGATTTTAATTCATCTTCTGTAAGGATATTATTCACATAAACGGCACTCACACAAAAAATTTCGTCATTTAAATTAACTGCTGGATTAAGAATGTATAGATTCCTTCCCTGAAAAGTTCCCTTGATGATAATCTCCTGAGCTTTCAGTGACATTAAATTTGTAAATAAAATGAAAATAAATATTATCTTGCTTTTCATTTATAAAAAATTCGGACTGCAATAATAACATCAAATTATAAAATTTCCAAATAGAATTTCATAATATTATATAAAAATTTAAAACTAAGTAAAATATTATCATTATAAATATTTAATATCAAATATGATAACAAAAAGAAAATCAAATAGATAGATAAAATATATATAAGAATAATTGAATAAAAAATAATATTTGTGCCGATTATTTTATATAAGTAATTTAAGCTCTTTTGAATTTAAGATGTTAAAAAAAGAATATATCTAAAAAAACATATATTTTTTTTACAATGTATATGTTATTCTTTTTAATTTGCTTAAATTTGTTAATACATAAAATTATGATATGAGTAAATTAATTTGTAATACTTTTAAATATTTGATTATTATATTAATAATCAATTTTTGTTCACTTATTTCAAGGGCTCAAATAATAAAGATTTCGGGAGATATAGAGTCGGAGTTTAGTATAATAAGTAAGGATAAAGACAAGATAACAATAAATGCAGGCATAAATGAAGTAGTTTTTAAAAAGAAGCTTACTCAGGAGGGCTATTTCAATGAAGTTTTTATATCTGGTTATAATAAGGATAATAATATTGGATTTCCTGCATTACCTGTGTTGCGAGAAATAATTGAAATACCTCAGGGTGCTAAATTGAAGATTAATATCTTGTCAAAAAACGAACAAACATTTTATTTGCCTGATTATAATGTTAGTTTTCCGATAATTCCTTCACAGCCGTCTATTTCAAAGAGTGAAGAAGCAGAAAAGGTATCTTTTATGTATAATAAGAAGGTATATAAAACGAATAATTATTTAAGTCAGGAGGTTGTTGTGTTTGATGAGATAGGGATGATGAGGGCCAGTCGTTTAGCATTATTAAATTTCAGGCCAGTAAATTATAATCCAGTTGCAAAGACAATAAAAGTTATTACCGCTTTAGAATTTGAAATTATTTTTGAAGACGCAGATTATCAGCTCACACAAGAATTAAAAGCCAAAACTAGTTCTCCATATTTTACATCTTTATATGAATCATTTATAATTAATACTGAAAATAATGAAAAGAGCAATCTGACACAATATCCGGTAAAATTTGTTATTGTAGCTGATATTATGTTTCAGTCTGCTTTGCAACCACTTGTAGAATGGAAGACACAAAAAGGGTTTACAGTTGTAGAGGCCTATACAAACGACCCTCTGGTTGGCAATACCACTACAAGTATAAAAAATTATCTTCAGAATTTATACAATTCAGCAACGCCAGCAGACCCTGCATTTTCATTTGTATTATTTGTGGGAGATGTAGGGCAGATACCATCATTTTCGGGAACTACAGGGGGGCATTTAAGTGATTTATATTATTGTGAATATACAGGGGATAAAATACCTGAAGCTTATTATGGGCGTTTTTCTGCAAATAATCTTACGGAGTTGCAGCCGCAAATTGATAAGACATTGATTTATGAGAAATATCAGATGGGCGACCCTGCTTTTCTGAACGAATCTGTATTGGTAGCTGGTGTTGATGGAAGCATGGCTCCTATACATGGCAATGGACATGTTAATTATATAACAGATACTTACATTAACACATCAGGGGGCTTTTTGCCACATATTTATTTATATCCGGCATCTGGCAGTTCGGCTGCTCAGATTATTCAGAATGTAAGTAATGGTGTGGGCTTTGCTAATTATACAGCCCATTGCAGTTCATCGGGTTGGGCTGACCCCTCATTTTCTACTTCAGATGTGGCTGGTTTGCAAAATAGTGGCAGATATCCTTTCATGATTGGTAATTGCTGTTCTTCAAACGATTTCTCGGTAAATGCTTGTTTTGGGGAGGCCTTGCTTAGAGCTGCAAACAAAGGAGCTATAGGATACATAGGCGGTTCAAACAGTACCTATTGGGATGAGGATTTCTGGTGGGGTGTGGGTTATAAATCAGTTGTGCTCAATCCATTATATAATGCTTCAAGTCTAGGAGCTATTGACAGGGCTTTCCATACACATAGTGAACCATTTACAGAATGGTTTGTTACTCAGGGTCAGATAAATATAGCAGGAAATCTTGCTGTGCAGCAATCTGGCTCAACCGGTGCTGATTATTACTGGGAAATTTATCATTTGATGGGCGACCCATCACTTATGCCCTATTTTTATGTGCCACAAGCTCTTACTATTTCTTATAATCCTGTGATTCCTATTGGCATTTCAAGTTTTACCATTACAACTGAACCTTTTACTTATGTAGCCCTGTCTCAAAATGGCATATTACATGGAGCAGGTCTTACGGATGCCACAGGTATAATTGATCTTGATATTAATCCCTTTGGGCTTCCAGGTACTGTTGATATTGTTGCTACAAAGCAAAATAGACAACCACATATTTCAACTATTAATGCCATTGCACCTAATGGCCCCTATGTTATCTATAACGCTCATATAATTAATGATGCAGCTGGAAACAATAATGCACAAGCTGATTATGGAGAAAATATTATTTTAAATATCACTCTTAAAAATGTGGGCAATCAAACTGCAAACATGGTTCAGACCAAATTAAAAACAAATAGTGTTTATGTAACAGTTACTGATAGCACACATACATTTGGCAATATTTTGTCGGATGCTATTTCCAATCAAAGCAATGCTTTTGCATTTACAGTTAATAATTATGTGCCAGACCAAGAGATACTAGCTTTTACTCTTGAGGTTAAGGATATCAATGACAGTATATGGAATTCTTCGTTTTCTATAGTTTTAAACGCTCCTCAATTTAAAATCAATACCTTTATAGTTGACGATTCGGGTAATAACAATTCACTATTAGAACCAGGTGAGGATGCTGATATTCTTATTCCTACACAAAACATTGGACATGCTACTGCCTTGAATACAACATCTTTTTTGGTATCGTTAGATAACAATATCACTGTAAATACAGCAAATTTCAACCTGGGAAATATGATAC
>CAZVOS010000073.1:0-8994 GCA_964628845.1 uncultured Bacteroidales bacterium
GGGTGCAAATATACAAAAAAAATAAATACAAGGGAAAAAAATTATTTTTTAAGAAGTTTTTTTATCTCATTTAATTTCATGAGTGCTTCTACGGGCGTTAGTGTATTGATATCAATATTTAAAATTTCTTCGTGAATCTGTTCTAATAATGGGTCGTTAAGCTGTATAAAACTCAATTGAAAATTATCTTTGTTTTCTTTGTTCTTTTTGTTTATTTGGTCTCTAAGCGTAGCCGAAGGCTTGTTCTTTTTCGATATTTCTGAAGCTTGCATGCCATGTACTTGCTCCATTTTATTTAATACTTCATGAGCTCTTTCTATAACCATATTAGGAATTCCTGCCATTTTTGCCACATGAATACCAAAGCTATGTTCGGTACCACCAGGCATTAACTTTCGCATAAAAATTATTTTATTTCCAATTTCTTTTACACTGACATTAAAATTTTTTACACGTGGAAGAAATGGTGCCAGTTCATTTAATTCGTGATAATGCGTGGCAAAAAGTGTTTTTGCTTTAAAAAGCGGGTGTTCGTGCAAGAATTCAACAATAGACCAAGCTATAGAGATACCATCATAAGTACTTGTTCCCCTGCCAATTTCATCTAAGAGTATAAGACTGCGGTTCGATATGTTGTTAAGTATGCTGGCTGTTTCATTCATTTCTACCATAAAAGTGGATTCTCCTGATGTTATATTGTCAGAAGCACCTACGCGTGTAAACAACTTATCTATAATTCCAATGCTTGCAGATTGGGCAGGAACAAAACTTCCACATTGGGCTAAAAGTACAATTAATGCAGTTTGCCTCAATAGAGCTGATTTCCCCGACATGTTTGGGCCCGTAATAATGATTATTTGTTGGCTGAGATTATCCAAATACACATCATTGGCTATATATCTTTCCTCAAGAGGTAGTTGTTGTTCGATAACAGGATGACGCCCTTGTTTTATATCAATGATGTAAGAATCATCTATTTCTGGCTTACAATATTGATATTTTTGAGCATTGCCTGCAAATGACAACAAGCAATCAAGTTGAGCAATCAAAGAAGCATTTAGTTGTATGGGTTCAATATATTCTCCAATTTGGCTTAACAATTCTGTAAAAAGTGTAATTTCAAGGTGTTGTATTTTTTCTTCTGCACCGAGTATTTTATCCTCATAAATCTTTAATTCTTCTGTAATATATCTTTCAGAGTTGACTAAGGTTTGTTTTCTTTGCCAGTCATCAGGAACTTTGTCTTTGTGTGTGTTAGTAACTTCAATATAATAACCAAACACATTATTGAAAGAAATTTTTAAAGATGTTATTCCTGTACGTTCAATTTCCCTTTGCTGGAGTTTCATAAGATAATCTTTCCCTGAAAATTGTATATCTCTTAGTTCATCCAGCTCTTGTGAAACACCTTGTTTTATAACATTTCCCTTGTTAATCAGTGCTGGGGCATCTGGATTTATCTGGTACTCAATTTTTTCTTTTATTAAATAACAAGGGTTAAGTTTATCGCCAATATTTCGTAATGATTCATTCTGAGATTCCTCACATGCTTTTTTTATTGGCTCAATGCAATCTAATGCCCGTTTGATATGTAATATTTCTCTAGGGCCTGCTTTGCCTACAGCTATCTTTGAAATGAGTCGTTCTATATCACCAATAAACCTTATATTTTGTTTAATAAGCTCATTTAGTGAATCATTGGCTATGAAATAGCTTACGATTTCCTGCCTGTTTTTAATTTTAATCTTGTCTTTCAGAGGCATAACAATCCATCTCTTCATAAGTCGCGAACCCATTGGGGTAAGAGTCGTATCTATAACATCTATAAGTGTTTTGGCATTTTCGTTATAAGAAAAAAGAATTTCCAAATTACGGATAGTGAATTTATCGAGCCACACATAATTATCTTCATCAATTCTCGATAATTTGCTTATATGTTTTACTTTATCGTGATGTGTTTCGGCCAGATAATGTAAAACAGAACCGGCTGCAATTATACCACTTTCCATTTGTTCAACACCAAAACCTTTAAGGGACTTTGTCTCGAAATGTTTGAGCAGTATATCTTCTGTAAATTCTTTAGTAAAAGCCCAATCTTCGAGGGTGTTACAATATAATTTGTTGCCAAATATTGTTTTAAAATCAGTAAGTTTCGATTTCTGAACAATTATTTCACTGGGTTTAAGACTCTGAATAAGTTTATCTATATACTCAGTGCTGCCTTGAGCTAAAAGAAATTCACCCGTTGATACATCTAAAAAAGAGATACCTGTATCTTTTTTGAGTAAATGCACAGAAGCCAGAAAGTTATTAGAGTTATTTTCCAGAACTTTATCATTATAAGATATACCAGGGGTTACCAATTCAGTAACACCTCTTTTGACAATTGTTTTTGTCATTTTAGGGTCTTCCAGTTGCTCGCAGATGGCAACTCTGTAACCAGCTTTAACTAATTTAGGCAGGTAAATATCTAAAGAGTGATAAGGGAAGCCGGCTAAATCAACATAAGAAGCAGAGCCATTGGCTCTTTTTGTTAAAACAATCCCTAAAACCTGTGATGTTTTAATGGCATCTTCCGAAAATGTTTCATAAAAATCGCCTACCCTGAAAAGTAAAAGAGCATCAGGATATTTGGCTTTAATGCTCAAATACTGCTTCATTAAAGGTGTTTCAACTATATTGTCGGATTTTGCCAAGATATATTTTATATGCAACAAAAATATTAAATTTAGCCGATTTTTGTCTCAAAATTGATTTTTTAATTTTTGAAGTATTGATGAATGTAAACAAAATATAATGAAAAAACTTAAATTAGATGAACTTAATCGGGTATCAGTTGAAGATTTTAAAAAGCAGAAAAAATTACCTTTGGTTTTGGTTTTAGATAATATACGCAGCTTGAATAATATTGGTTCAATATTTCGTACAGCCGATGCATTTTCAATAAATAGCATTTATTTATGTGGTATCACTGGAACGCCACCTCATAAAGAAATCCATAAAACTGCACTTGGTGCTACCGAATCTGTTTCATGGAGATATTTTGAAAATACAATGGGAGCTATAAATGATTTAAAAAAAGAAGGATACTTAATTTGTGGCATAGAACAAGCCGATGAATCGCTTATGCTAAATAAATTTAATCCTTCAAAAACCCAACCCATAGCTTTTATTTTTGGCAATGAGGTCGAAGGTATTGATGAAGCTATATTGAATTTTATAGATATAGTCATAGAAATTCCTCAATTTGGTACAAAACATTCTCTTAATGTTGCTGTTAGTGTGGGTATAATTGTTTGGGATTATATTAATAAAATAAAAAACGGAATTGTTGATTAAAAACAATTCCGTTTTTTTATTTATATATTTTTAAATTTATTTGATTAAGAAATCAACCCTTCTGTTAACATTATAATTGTGTTTTGAAAGGGGGTCTGTATAACCTTTATATGAGATAGAAAGACGGGAAGCATCAATACCATAATCATCTGTGAGCGATTTAAGAACAGCTTTGGCTCTTCTTTCAGAAAGCAGTTCGTTGTATTTCTGTCCCCCTGTTTTGTCAGCATGTCCGACTAATTCTATACGTGCACCAGGATTAGTTAGTAAATATTTTGCTGCTGATGCCACTCTTTCGTTATTAGGTTTGTCAATAATTGATTTGTTTACCTCGAAGAATACCGAAACAAGTATTGGTCTGCCACCATCATATGTAACATTGGTTGTTGTTTGCATATTGACCAATCTGTTGGCAAGGTCATTATTTTTAGTATCTAAATCAGCAAGTTTCTGATTGAGTTCATCAAGTTTTGACAAATCAATTGTGGGTGTGCCTTCTGTAGTATAAGTTACAGCTGGTTGCTCATTTACCTTACGCGTAAGGTCATCAATGCGTTGATTTAATTCGTCAAATCTTGGGTCGTTAAGAACAGGAGTGGTACTTTTATTTTCTAAATCAGTAAGTTTTTTAGAGAGCTCATCTATTTTTTTATTTGTTTCATCAAGAGCTAGCTTATCGCCTTGTGGTGCTTCTTCATCTGGTGTGAGCCATTCCATATGTTTTTCTTGTTTGCCTAAACGGTAGCTAATACCAATAAATGTGTAACCATATTTATCATCATGGTTGTATGGCCTAACATAAGCGTCAAGTTTGTCAGAATATACATTGCGGAGTTGTGTTTCTAACATGATGTCAATTTTCTTTGATGCCCTGTATTTAACACCCAAGCCAACTGGAAATGTGGTTTCTGTAGTCATTTTATCTTTTTTTGAAGCATCTGCATTATCCCATCCGTACTCTTTTATTAAAACATCAGTTGTTAGTTTACTAAGCTTGGTGCGGAAGTCTACAAGCCCAATGCCCGCCATAACATAAAAATTCAATTTCTCGTTAATTTTAAGATTCGGAGCCCACCATCTGTTAAGACTTACGGTTGCATTTATACTTCCTTCGTATATATCAGCATTAAATTTAAGATTTGCCTGCCTTCCACTGGTAAAATTTCTTTTTATTCCAGCTAATTTACCCATTAATCCCTGTACTTGAAAAGAAAGTATGGGTGAAATCTGATAATTAACTAAAGCACCAAAACCCCATTTCCTTTCATCAGGTGTAGGCCAGAAATTATATTGCTTAATATCTCCATAAGCCAGCAAAGAACCAAAATTAGCACCTATAGAAATTTTATCAATTAATGGCTGTTCACTTTTTTGCTGTGCTGCAATTTTACCTGAAAGTAAAATAAGAACCAATAATACGCTTAATGTAAATTTAAATGTTTTCATAGAATTATTTTTTATTAACAATAATTGTTTTACTTCTTTTTATTAAAATAAGTTGCAAATATCTTAAAAAAAAAACTATTATGCAAATTTTAAAAATAAAATATTATTTAATCTAAAATATATTTAATTTAGACAACTTGTGTTTTTTGTATATAAGAAATAAAAAAGTTTTATAAAAATAAATTATGTTGTTGAAATATAGCTTATTAAATATGTTTAAATCTAAGGGTAAATATAAACCGATTCCAAAGCATATTGTTGATGCTTATATGAAGACAAGAAACAATAAAAAAAATAATGTCATTTGTTTGGCTCCGTTTAACAGTTTGAGAATAAACCGTACTGGTGGCATTACACCTTGCTGTCAGAATTTTAATCTTGACAATATTAAAAATAAATCCCTCCTTCAGGTTTGGAATGGAGTTCAATTTAAAAAATTAAGAAATTATATTAAAAAAAATGATTTGTCTTTTTTCTGTGACTTCTGTAAAGTACATCTTATAAATGGAAATCATGGAAGTGTGCTGGCACGTACTTACGACTTTTATCCTGTTAATAAAAACGGTTTTCCGAGCTATATAGATTTTTCGATGTATAATACATGCAACCTTGCCTGTATTATGTGTAATCCAAGTCTTTCATCCCAAAAAAATGGGCATAAAGATGTTTTAAATAATACAGATTTTAAATATGATGATAATTTTTTTGAAGATTTAAAAATCTTTATCCCTCATCTTAAAGCTGTTAATTTTTCTGGTGGAGAACCCTTTTTAATATCAGATTATTATAAAATATGGGATATAATGGCTGTGCTTAATCCCGATTTACCTATTAGTGTTACAACTAATGGTACAGTTCTCAATGATAAAGTCATATCCTATTTAAATAAATTAAAATTTAATATTCGCTTATCAATTGACTCCATTAATAAAGAAACATATGAAGAAATAAGAATTAATGCACATTTTGAAAATCTTATTGAACATATTGATTTTTTTAGTAATTACTGTAAAGGGCAGAAAACAAGTTTTTCAGTAGTTGTTTGCCCGATAAGAATGAATATATATGAGATACCCGACCTCATAGAATACGGAAATAAAAACAGCTTTAATGTTGACTTTAACATAGTCACAAAGCCCTATAATTGCGCTATATGGACTATGCCCCCTGATGATATTGCTCGAATTTGTGAATATTTGAAAACTTTTAGATTTCCTGAAAACAACGCAATTGAAATAAATAATAATAAAAATTATAATAATATTATAGAACTCCTAAAAACATGGCTTGCTCATGCCATTTTAAGAGAAAAAGATTTTCCAAATGCAAATTTCGAAATATTGAAAAACGATTTTAAAAGAATTTTAATTAATAAAGCTGAATTTTATTACAATTCTCTAACAGAGGATAAAAAATCAAATTTTTTTTATCCTCATTACATAGTTAATGTTGAATACATAATTAATAATTTACCAATAAAACTTTTACTAACAAATTTGAATAGCAGAATTGAAAATCTTCCAAACAAGTTTTTATTTGAGGAAATATATTTTCAAAGTCCTGAAACAAGTTTGGATAATTTATGTTCGTTGGCGTATTATTCTATTTAAAATATAAATATATCTATATTATTTAAAACCAATATAAATTACTTAAACCAAGACGATTAGTTAATATTTAATTTTATTTTTGTACAATATATTTATGTTTCATTTAAGTTTTTTTAGCTGTGGAATATTTTGAAAGTTTTAAAAAGACAATAATTTTTATTCTGATTATTGTTTTTCCTATAGTTATTTTGTCGATGGTGCTTACCGATGCAATTGAAGAAGAAGTGAGCATGGATGAGTTAAAGGAGAAATATGCCGAAAAGCATATCAGCTCTGCTACCATTCAAAACATAGTGAATTGCAGAAAGAATTTGCCACACCTCATGAGATTACTGCTGCCTGTTTATCGTGCCATACCGAAAGGGGCTCTGAAGTAATGGCTAATGCACATTGGAATTGGGAACGGGAAGAATACATTGAGGGTAGGGGAGTAAGTTATCTGGGTAAAAAAAACCTTTTAAATAATTTTTGTACCGGTATCCTGAGCAATGAAGGCACTTGCAATAAATGTCATATTGGGTACGGATGGAAAGATAAAAACTTTGACTTAAGAAACCCCTATAATATTGACTGTCTTATATGTCATGACCAAACAGGAACTTATGAAAAAATGAGTGGAGGCGCAGGATATCCCAAATGGGGTAAGGATGCACCTGATTATAAAAAGATAGTTCAAAATGTGGGTATCCCCCGAAAAGAAAATTGTGGTTATTGTCATTTTTATAGTGCTGGGGGTAATAATGTGAAACATGGCGACCTGGAGGATGCCTTGTTAAGCTGCGATAAAAATGTAGACGTTCACATGGCAAAAGATGGCTTGGATTTAAACTGCGTGGCTTGTCATGAAGCAAAGAGGCATAAGATGAAAGGAAAATATTATGCGGTATCATCATCCAATACCAATAGGGCTAAATGTGAGGATTGTCATGGTGCTTTTCCACATTCACAAAATAAATTAAACGAGCATACCATCAAAGTAGACTGCCGCACTTGTCATATACCTATATATGCAAAGGTAAACCCCACAAAAATGTATTGGGATTGGTCTACAGCAGGACAAAGAAAAGATGGATTGCCTTATGCTATTAAAGATTCTCTAGGTAGAGATGTTTACTTATCCATAAAAGGCGATTTCAATTGGGAAACAAATGTGAAGCCAGAATATATCTGGTTTAACGGAACTGCCGACCATCATTTGATAACAGATAAAATAACAGAAGATACCATAAACATCAACACATTATATGGTACTTATAAAGATAAAAACGCCAAAATTGTTCCCGTAAAGGTTCACAGAGGTAAACAGCCCTATGATTTAGTGCATAAAACTCTAATTCAGGCAAAGTTATGGGATACCGATACAGGAAAGGGTGCCTTGTGGCTCGATCTGGATTGGGAAGCCTCTTTAAGAGAAGGAATGAAATATGCTGGCATGCCCTACAGCGGTAAGTTTGGATTTATCGATACCAGAATGTATCTTCCTGTTAGCCATATGGTATCAAAAACGGATAATGCATTAAAATGTGAAGATTGTCATACTCAAAATAACAGCCGGCTTAAGGAGCTTAATGATTTTTATCTGCCCGGTAAAACAAGAAATGCAACAATTGATACTCTGGGATATTTACTTTTAATAGTATCTTTTTTTGGTGTGCTGGGTCATGCCATTATAAGATTTATTTCATATAAAAGAACTCATTCAAAACTTACAAATAAATGAAAAAAGTATATGTTTATAAAGGATTCGAAAGATTTTGGCACTGGGCTCAAGCCATTTTAATTTTTTTATTGGCCATCACTGGTTTTGAAATACACGATTCTTTCAGTTTGTTTGGTTTTGAACTGGCTGTTCAATTGCATAATCTGGCTGCAATCACTTTTATAGTTCTGATGATCTTTACCATATTTTGGCATTTCACTTCTGGAGAGTGGAAGCAATATATCCCAACGACAAAAAATCTGAAAGCTCAATTTGAATATTATATAACGGGTATTTTTAGAAATGCACCCCATCCTACACGAAAAACTCTTTTAAGTAAATTGAATCCTTTACAAAGATTGGTCTATTTAGGATTGAAAATAATTTTTATTCCTGCGATGGTGATTTCTGGTTTATTGTATATGTTCTTCAGATACCCACAGTCGGGTAAAATTGAATCTCTTAATATCCCTTCTGTTGAGCCAGTAGCTCTTATACATACCTTAGGAGCTTTTATCTTAATAGCTTTTGTTATTATACACCTTTATCTCATAACAACTGGTCAAACAATAACATCTAATTTAAAAGCTATGATTACCGGATGGGAAGAACTGGATGATGCTCATAATGAAAATGAAAATAAAATTCAAGATGAAAATAAATAATATACTATTTCTTATTGTTTTTTTTATATGTTCTGTAATGCTATCATGCAAATCAAATATAGATTCAGAACCAGTACAATCTGATATTGCCGAATTTGATGTGTTATTGAATTATCTTGAACAACATGGTGGTTATATTAATAGTCCTGATGTCCCTTCAAATATAGGAGCTGCTGATGTTTTCAGAATGTTGGATAAAAACATTTTAATAATAGATATAAGAGATGAAGAAGCA
>CAZVOS010000074.1:0-8963 GCA_964628845.1 uncultured Bacteroidales bacterium
CACATTATGTTTGCCTGCTATGAGTTTTACACTATCTTTACGCACCGGAGGTATTGAATGAACAACGATATCATAGGCAGATAGGTGGTCAATGACAATAGTATCGGGCACACCTCGGTTGTTCATTGTATGTATAAAGTTATACCTGATAGCACCGGAGAAATTATCGTAAAATGTCATGTTTATATTGGTTTCTGAGGCGTTGCCATAAAAATCGAGGAGATTAACCTGTAAAGTGGTAGAATTAAGTGCCTGAGATATGACTGCACGTAAAGCATCAACAAACATTTGTTCGCTTGAAGCATCATAATAATCGCCCACACATTCAAAGTCGGTTGAGAAATCTCTGCCAATACCAATAACAAATGGGCGTAATACAATACCTTGTTTTTGCAAGGCCCTGGAAACAGCACAGGGGTCTCCTCCGCATTCTTCAATACCATCAGTAATAAGAATGATTATATTTCTACAATAATCGCAGGGGGGAAAATCTCTGGCTGCTGCTTCAAGCGACATAGCAATAGGTGTAGTACCTCTTGGAACAAGTGATTTAAGCTTCGATTTAATGCGTTCAATATTGCCTTTAGCAAAAGCCACTTCTAGTTTTGTGTCGTCGCAATCCTGAGGAGGAAATTTTTTCTGATGGCCGTAAACCCGTAAAGCCAATTCAAGATTTTCAACATGTTTTAAACTGTCGAGCAGATTGATGAGTAGCTTTTGGGCAATATTAATGCGCATATCGCTTTGCCAGCGGGCATACATACTTTGCGAAGCATCAAAGAGGAAAAGAATTCGCGTTTTTGGCTCAGGCCTTTCGTTTTCTTTAGCAGGTTGTGCTGATAAAGGAAATACATTTATAAAAAGAAAAAATATAATGATATGTTTAGTAAATATCTTCAATTAAAAAATTATTTAATAATCACCTAGAGTTTCAGTTAATTTACTTAGGGCATCAGCCAGTTGTTGGTCGTTAGGAGCAACCCCATGCCATTTGTGTGTGCCCATCATAAAATCTACACCAAATCCCATTTCAGTTTTCATAAGTATAACGACTGGCTTATCTTTTTTAGTATGGTTCTTAGCCATATTAAGGATATTGAGCACTTCATCCATATCATTGCCGTTTAATTCGAGGACCTCCCATCCGAAAGCCAGCCATTTTGCTTTAAGGTCGCCAAGGGAAAGTACTTCATTAACAGGGCCATCTATTTGTTTGCCATTATAATCAATAACTACAATGATATTGTCAATTTTCTTAGCCGCTCCGTACATTGCAGCTTCCCATATCTGTCCTTCCTGTAATTCGCCATCACCGGTGAGACAATAGATGAGGTTGGGGTCATTATTTAGTTTTTTTGCCAATGCTGCCCCAATAGCCACAGAAATACCCTGACCTAAAGAGCCCGAAGCCATACGTATGCCGGGCAAATGTTTTTCAGTTGCAGGGTGCCCCTGAAGGCGTGAATTTAGTTTTCTCAGCGTGGAGAGTTCTTTAATATCGAAATATCCTGAACGTGCCAGTACACTATACCAAGCAGGAGCCACATGCCCGTTGGAGAGGAAGAATAAATCTTCTCCTATACCATCCATACTGAAAACCTTATGATGTTTCATAATATTAAAATAAAGAGCCACTAAAAAATCGGTACATCCTAATGAACCACCAGGATGACCAGAATTACAAGCATGTATCATTCTCAGTAGGTCTCTCCTGACCTGTGTGGCAATATCTTTTAATTCCATTTAAATGTATTTTTAAAGTTGAAACAAATGTAAATAAAATTTATTTATTGTAGAACTTTACGTTTGATGCTTTAAAGCATAAATATATTTTTTTACCTCTTTCTAATTGCATCTTGTTCATCACAGTTGTTGTAATAGTAACATACATAAAAATCCCAATATCTATGCATATTTCAACACCTAAGGTACTGGGTATAATTTCTGTAATAATACCTTCATAGTTATTTACAGCACTCGATTCGATTGGCTTATCTGATAGAATTATATCATCACTGTTTATAACAATATTTCCTTGTGTTGCCTCTGATTCTGACAAGAAAATGACTTTAACTTTATTGTCAATAACAGCACATTTTTCATAGTTATTGTTTGAAATAATTTTTACCTCAAAAAAATTCTTAACGCCAGATAGATTGGCTGTGAACTTTGATAATGGTCTGCGAAAGACATCTGTGGGATTTCCTTGTTGAAGAAGTCTGCCATTTTCTATGATAGCAACTTTATTAGCCAAAGATATAACTTCTTCATAGGCATGTGTTACATGAATAATGGTCTGTCCTTTACTGTTCATATTACGTAAGAATGGGATGAGTTCATTTTTAAGTAAAACATCTAATGAAGATAAGGGTTCATCAAGCAATAATATTTCGGGTTTTGTTATCAGAGTTCTTGCCATTGAAACACGCTGTTGTTCGCCTCCTGAAAGCGTTATTGGCTTTCTGTCTAAAAGATTTAATATTTCTAAATCCTTTGCAATATTTTGGACAAGCTCGTGTCGTTCTGTTTTTGTTAAATTCTTGTTTTTTAATGAATATTCGATATTTTGTCTTGCAGTCATGTGTGGAAAGAGGGCATAATCCTGAAATAATATACCTATACTTCGTTTTTGTATTTTCTTATAGGTGATATCTTCTCCGTTTAATAATATTTGTCCTTTATCAGGTTTTATTAAGCCGGCAATAAGTTCCAGAAGAATTGACTTTCCTGCACCTGAAATGCCAACCACAGCACAATAGTCTCCTTTATCCATGTTTAAACTGATATCATCAATACAGAAATTATCAATTTTTTTAGATATATGGCGTAATTCAAACATTTTTTTTTTCTTTGGTCAATAAACGCATAGTAATAAAGAATAACAGACAAATAATAATAAATATTACAGCTACAGGGCGGGCATATTTTAAGCCGAAGGCATTAAAGCGTTCAAATATCAGTATAGGTGTAATCATAGGGTGATAAGCAATGATGATGACGGCACCAAACTCACTCATGCCTCTTGCAAACATCATTACCAATCCTGATGTAATGCCACGCCAGGCCAGAGGTAATGAGATGGTAAAGAATACCCTCATTTGAGATGCTCCAAGTGTAAGTGCTGCTTTTTCGAGACGTTCTGGCACAGCAGAGAATCCATCTCTGGCAGCGTTTATAAGGAATGGAATACTAACAAAAGCCATGGCAAGTGAAATACCTATTGGATGTCCTATCAGATTTAAGCCAGCTTTTGATAAGGTGCCACCCAGAAGTGATTGCTGAGAGATAATACCCAGAATTGCAATACCTGCTGCTGAATGTGGTATAACAATAGGCAAATCGATGATACCATTTAAAAGTCGTTTTAGTAGGAATTGCTTTTTTGCAAGAATATATGCCAAGGGTATAGCCAATAATGAAAAAAATAATGTAGCCGACATTGCTGTAAATAATGTTAGCCATATACTGTTGTTCACTTCTTTATCAGTGATTGTTTCGGAGATATCTTTTAAGGAGGTGTTTAGAAATAAACCAGCAAGAGGGGCCAGGATAAACAATAAAACAAGCCCTCCTAAGAAAGCCAGTAAGAGGTTGAAATTGTTTATTTTATACATCTATATTTAAAAAATTTAAGTTTTTCTTTTTATTTTTCGTTTTTAGCATATCTTTTCAAATCAGATGGGATGTATTTATAAGTTTCTGAGAAACTGGGTAATAGGGATGTTTGTCCATTGGATTCCATTATACTCATACCTTTGTCAGTACTTAATAAATAATTAACAAAGACCAGTGCTGCTTTTTCGTTGGGTGCATTCTTAGGAATAGTTATTCCATAAGCCATGGGCTCTCCTTTAATTGTTTTATATATGCCTGGTTTTGTATCTGTTATTTGAACATCTGCTGTACTGTATAAATCAGAGAACCCATCATTTTTTAGATTTATTTCATCGGGCAAAGTTAGATATTTAAGTTTATGTTGTACAGCCACTGATTTATACAAAAAGATATAATCCACAGTCTGTGTTTCGAGAAGTGCGAGTAGATCTACTTCTTTTGGGCGTATATATATTCTATCTTTTATTAAAACCTGTGAGAGTAAGTTGTCGGTTTTGTAATATTTTTCTGCAAGTTTGAGTGTTATAATAGTGCGGTATCCGCAGGGGTCGGCATCTGGTTCGGAGCGACCAATACGCACATCATCCCTTAAAATGATTTCGTGCCAGTTGTTAATATTGATATTGTTGTTGTATTTTGAATGTTCATTATAAACCAATGCCATTTCATTACCTGCAAATTTGATATTCCACTCAGCATATTGGGGTATAAGCATGGTATTAATCACATCATAATCTGCCGAAATAAATACATCACATATTTTGTTTAAGTCAGTAATTTTTCTGGCACAAGAAACGCTTCCTGCTGATTCTGTCAGTATTTTCACATCAGGGTATTCTTTTTTGAATGCTTCCGAAATTTCTTTGACAGGCACAGCCATACTCCCTGCATGAAAGATGATGAGCTCGCCGCTTATGTCGTTATTGGCTTCAACTGTTGTTCCTTTCTCAGGATAATTACAAAGAGTAAAAAGTGTTAAAATACATAAAATGCTTATTATTATTAACTGGGAAATGATTGGGCGCATTATTATATTTATTTAAATTTTTTTCAAAAGTATAATAATTTGTCATCATTTTCAATAAGATTTATACTTCTGTTTGGCGCGTCTAAAAAAATCAATTCTTGCAAGCATTCTATATTATACCGACTGGAAAAACAAATTAGTTTCCATGAAAGCTTTCGGGGTCGCTACGCCCGATTGAACTAAATGTTTTAAACATCGGTATTTTCAAAGTAGATATTGTAGTACGTCCTATTGTTTCGGCTATGCTCAACAACCATGGACTATCTACAATATCACTCTGGTTTTACAGCTTATAGAATCCGTATCAAAATATTTAAATTAAATTTGATATAAAAAAGTTATATAATAAATGTGTAAAAAAACAGTATATTATAGACCAAATTCTTTTTTCAGCACATCAACATAATCGAGTTTTTCCCATGTAAAGAATTCAATTTTTTTGAAATTTCTTTCTTTGCCATCAATTATTTTCGAATAGACATCATTGTCTTTATAGAATACTTCAATTTCTTCGGTAAATGGGTCTCTGCCGAAATGTCCGTATGTTGCTGTTTTATTAAAGATGGGGTTTTTAAGTCCGAAGCGATTAACAATAGCATAAGGTCTCAGGTCGAAGACTTTATTTATTATCTTGGCTATTTCATAATCTTTCATGATTACACCATCAGCATTTTTCACTTTAGCTGAGTTATAAGTGTTAACAAATAATCCAACGGGTTGTGCAACACCAATAGCATAGGCAACCTGAATAAGAACTTCGTCGGCAATACCAGCAGCGACAAGGTTTTTAGCGATATGGCGGGCTGCATAGGCGGCTGAGCGGTCAACTTTTGATGAGTCTTTACCTGAGAAGGCACCACCACCATGAGCTCCTTTACCACCATAGGTATCAACAATAATTTTTCTGCCTGTTAGGCCTGTGTCTCCATGAGGACCACCAATAACAAATTTGCCTGTTGGGTTTACAAGTAAACGGTATCCTACATTAAAAAGAGCTTTAATTCTTTCGGGGAGAGTACCAACTGTAAGAACGCGTGGGATGAGATGTTTACGAATGTCATTTTCAATGATTTCGAGCATTTCCTTTTCAGATGCAAATTCATCGTGTTGTGTTGAAATGACGATGGTGTCAATATGGCTGGTTATGCCGTTTTTATCATATTCTATGGTTACCTGTGATTTTGAGTCAGGTCTTAAGTAAGTCATTACTTTCCCTTCGTGTCTGATGGCTGCCAGTTCTTGAAGTAACACATGCGAAAGCTCAATAGCAATAGGCATATAGTTTTCCATTTCTGTTGTTGCATAGCCAAACATCATTCCCTGGTCACCTGCACCTTGGTCTTCAGGTTTGTTTCTTTGAACACCCTGATTAATATCAGGTGATTGTTCATGGATTGCTGAAATGATTCCGCATGATTCAGAATCAAATTTATAATCAGACTTGGTATAACCAATGTTTTTAATTACTTTACGTGCTACACCTTGTATATCTATATAAGCTGTAGTACGTACTTCTCCTGCACATACCACCAATCCAGTAGTTACTAATGTTTCACAAGCTACTTTTGAATGAGGGTCGTGAAGAAGAAATTCATCTAATAATGCGTCTGAAATTTGGTCGGCTACTTTATCTGGATGTCCTTCTGATACCGACTCTGATGTGAATAAATATCCCATAATATAATTTTTTTAGGTTAATAATTATTTAAAGAAAAATTGGGATTGTTTTGAGGAAGAAAATTGTTTTTTAGCATTTTTTTTCCGTGGTTGCAAGCAATCCAAATCTTTCCACTTTTTAAACATGCAAAATTAAAAAAAAATCTAATACAAAAAAATTATAAGGTGTTTTTTATTGAGGGCCTTTTTTAAAACTATTCCTTTGTCAGAGAATGAAATATATCTTCAATTGAATTTTCATCTTTATGCAGGGATAATATTGTAAGGTTGTTCTTTGTAGCAAATTTAAAGAGGTCGGCTCTTATGTCGTGAGCAGAATCAACAGTAATTTCCCAAGTAGAATCTTCTTTTTTATTGATATTTTTAATATGATTGATTTGAAGCAGAAGGTTTTTGTCAATATCTTTATCAAATTGTATGCTTATGGTATAACTTTTCACCTGAAAGGCATTCTGAAGTTCGTTTATGGTTTTGTCGGCCACAATTTTTCCTTTATTAATGATGATGACTCTGTCGCAAAGCACTTCTACTTCTCTCATAATGTGAGTGGAAAGCATTATAGTTTTTTGTTTACTGATGCTTTTGATTAGATTTCGAATTTCGATAATCTGGTTAGGGTCTAAGCCGGAAGTGGGTTCATCAAGAATAAGGACTTCAGGGTCGTGTATCAGGGCTTGTGCCAGACCAAGTCTTTGTCGGTATCCTTTTGATAAGTACTCAATTTTTTTATGTTTTTCATTTTGAAGTCCTGTAAGCCGTATCATTTCTTCAACCCTTCCTTTTGATTTCTTTCCTAATTTGTGAATGCCTGCAATGAAGTAAAGATATTCGGCAATATACATATCGGTATATAAGGGGTTAGTTTCGGGCAGATAACCTATACGTTTTTTAATTTCAAGGGCATCTTCATAAATATCAAAACCACATACGAGGGTGTTTCCAGTTGTGGGTGGTAAAAAACAAGTGAGAATTTTCATCATTGTTGTTTTACCAGCTCCGTTTGGTCCTAAGAAACCAACAATTTCACCCGCTTTTATGTTGAAGCTTACATTGTCCAGCGCTTTTTGTTTACCGTAAATTTTAGTTATATTTTTGACTTCAATAGACATAGTTTCTTATTTAATGAGTTTAAAAATGCTGAACAAGTGTTTTAGTAAGTTTCAAGTTTTCCGATAATATCTTTAATGGATTTAAAATTATTTTGTATTAGGTAATTGTTAATGCCTTTGATAATTTTTACAGTTGTCTGAGGGTCTATAAAATTGGCTGTACCCACTTGTATTGCAGAAGCTCCGGCAAGGAAAAATTCAATGGCATCATCAGCATTCATAATACCACCAATACCTATTACAGGTATTTTTAAACTTTTAGCCACCTGCCAGACCATTCTGAGGGCAACGGGCTTGATACAGGGGCCTGAAAGCCCACCTGTAACTGTAGAAAGTACGGGCTTACGTGTTTTGATGTTAATAGCCATGCCCAAGAGGGTATTGATTAGCGATACGGCATCACAGCCCTCGGCTTCAGCAGCTTTTGCTATATCAACTATGGATGTAACATTAGGAGATAGTTTTACAATAAGAGTTTTGTGATATGACTTGCGAATGGCTTTGGTTATTTCCGCAGCGGAATCGCAGTTGGTGCCAAAGGCCATGCCTCCGGATTTGACATTGGGGCAGGATATATTTAGTTCGATGGCGGGGATATGCTCTAAATCATTAAGTTTTTCGGCAACAGCGACATAATCTTCAATTTTAGAGCCGGAAACATTAACAATTATATTGGTTTTGTAATGTTTTATTTCAGGATAAATGTGTTTAACGAAGTAATCTATTCCTTTGTTTTGCAAACCAACAGCGTTAAGCATCCCCATGGGTGTTTCAGCCATACGCGGGTAAGCATTGCCTTCGCGTGCTTCGAGAGTGGTGCCTTTAACAATGAAGCCCCCTAGCTTGTTCAAATCAATAAAATCGGCAAATTCAAGGCCATAGCCGAAAGTGCCAGAGGCGGTCATTACAGGGTTTAAAAGAGAGAGTTTTCCAATATTAATTTTTAAATCTGCCATTTCAAATCATTAATGTTAAAAACGGGGCCATCGGTACACGCACATTGGTGTCCTCTTTGGGTGTCGACAACGCAGCAAAGACAAGCTCCAATGCCACATGCCATTGTATTTTCGAGCGATACTTCGCAGGGTGTAGCTGCCTTTTTTGCTAAAGAAGCTACTGCCTGCATCATTCGTTCAGGACCACAGGTGTAAACAAAGTCATAGGTGGCTAATGCATCTTTTATGACAGGATGTTGTATCAGAAAACCTTTAACTCCCTTTGAGCCATCATCTGTTGTAATGTGTATTTTTCCAAATTCTTTATAAACTTCTGTGAGTAATATGTCTGTTGATGTTTTAGCACCCAGTACAATATCAATAGAACATTTGTTATTGTAAAGTTTTCTGGCAAGAAATAGGAGGGGAGCTATGCCACAACCGCCTCCTGCCAATAAAACCTTCTTATCTTTAAGTAATGTAAAAGTATTTCCTAAGGGGAAAATGATATTAAGAGTATCTCCTTTTTTTAAGAAAGAAAGTTTTTCTGTTCCTTTTCCTGCAATTTTGATGAATAGTGTAATGGTATTGTTTTTTAAA
>CAZVOS010000075.1:0-8760 GCA_964628845.1 uncultured Bacteroidales bacterium
TATACTTATAAAGTTATCTATAATGAAATTGGCGGTAAACGTAAATCTGTAATGGGTACTGTTTTATTGCTCGATATGCCTTAATAAATTTCAATTTAACTTTTCCCTGCTTTTTTATTCCTTTTATTTTGCAATATTTCTTCTGATTTTGAAAAAATATTTATTTAAAACAATATAATTTTTACTATATTAATAAATATTTTATATATTTGTTTTTTCAAATTTTATATAAACATTTATTAAGAAATGAAATTATATAAGCATTTTACAATTTTTATTGTACCCTTTTTATTGTTCTCATCACAAGTTTATACCCAAATTACCAATACAGGAAGTTATATAAACATACCTAATGGTATTTACTTGAATGCCCAATGCGATATTGTAAATAATAATGTAGGGATAAATACAGGAACTATTAATAACGAGGGTATTATTATAACTACTGGCCATCTCACTAACAATGGCAGTTTCACATCAGGTAATGCAAGCTCTGTTCGCCTTGAAGGTGGTACACAAAATATTAACGGTGCCCATTCCTATCTTTTCAACGACCTTGTTATTGATGGCACAAACAACAAAAATCTTAACATTGAAATTAGTATTACTAATAATTTGATTTTTAATGCCAATAAAATATTACTCAACAGTAATAATATAAATTTATTAAATACTGCAAACGTTTTAACACCAGGTAATCAGAAATTTGTTGTTACCAATGGCACAGGTATGCTTATAAAAAAAGCGTTGGCCCTGGGTGTTGATTTTCTTTTTCCTGTAGGTGATGCCACAAACAGCTACAAACCTGTTATTATTAATGCACAAGGCGCTGTGGATACTTTTGCAGTGAGGGTTGTTGATGGGGTTTATCCAACAGACCAAACCAGCGTGCAAAAAACATATATTATTAAAGAAAGTGCACCAATGGGTTCATCGGCCAGTGTAACATTGGGATGGAATATTGGAGATGAGGGTACAGCATTTCAATCGGCTCAGGCATTAATATGGCAAAACGTTTCAGGCACATGGACAAGCATTACCACAACACCCGCAGGTGCTGTATCAAACACACCCGAAACAGACTGGAAATATACTGCCGATAATATCCAGTTTATTTCTTTGCTGGCTGACAGCTTTATTCTTAAAAGCTCTGCTCCACCTACTATTAACACCCATCCACAAAATCAAACTGTATGTGAATATGACAGCGTTTCTTTTTCAGTTTCTGCAACCGGCCTCGGCACGTTGTCGTATCAATGGCAGGTAAACTGCTCCGGCACATGGAGCAATATCAGTAACGGAGGAACTCTCCCTGTATATGCAGGTGCTAATGACAGCATACTTCTTATTTCCAATGTACCCTTTGTTCATAATGGCTGCCTTTTCCGTTGTGTGGTAAGCAATATTGCAGGAACAACTGTATCAAATGATGCTACTTTGCTCGTTTATGCAGCTCCTTATGTGTCAATTACCGGAGATACTGCCATTTGTGAAGGCGATACAACAACACTTAATGCACAAACCATTGGCACAATTTTTTTATGGAGTACTACCGAAACCTCTCAAACCATAACTGTTAATCCACTTATCAATCAATCGTACAGTGTTACTGTAACTGATGTTAATACCTGCACAGCAAATGCCTCTGTAATTGTTCAGGTAACACCCAGCTTTTCTGTCAGTCTGACAAGCGACTTTGAACCAAATCATGAAATCTTATCAGGTCAAATCATCACTTTTACTGCCAGCCCATCAAATTACGACAGTTACATTTTTTATGTAAATAATTCATCGGTACAAAATTCTACATCAAATATTTACAGTTCTGGCACTTTACAGAATGGAAATGTGGTATCAGTAATAGCTTTTGTAAATGAATGTACGGCAACTGACAGCTTAATAGTTAAAGTGAAACCCATTGCCAATGCCTTTACACCATTCGATATGGACAGCAAAAATGACCTTTTTGCCAAAGGTATCGATTTGGTCATTTTCAACAGATGGGGACAAGTTATTTATGAAGGAAAAGACGGATGGGATGGTACATTTAACGGAGAACAGGTTTCTTTCGGAACTTATTATTACATTATGAAAATGAATGAAGAACAGGGAACACCTCAAACTTTAACAGGTGTTGTAACACTAATATCTAAAAATAATTAAAAAAACAAATTTGTTATATGAAAAGAATTTACACACTTCTAGTCGTTTTACTTGTTGCAGGTCATGTGGCATTTTCTCAAACACTGCTTCAAAGAGCTGATACTGCTTTTGCAAAAAAAGAATACACCTCGGCAATTAAACTGTATCAGGATGCATTGAAAAAGATGAAAGGTATTGATGTGGCTATGGTAAACTTTAAAATTGGAGAAAGCTACAAAGCAGGGAATAATTTTAAAGAAGCATTACCTTGGTACGACAAAGCCATTAAAGGGGGCTATAATGACCCTATAGCATTTTTCAACTATGCAGAAGTCCTTACATTATCAGGCGATTATGCTGCTGCTAAAAACTATTATGAACAATATCTGATTATTGAGCCAGACGACAAAATAGCACAAAAACGCCTCGAATCTATTAAGCTTGCAAGTTCAAAACCAAAAGATGCACCCATACATGGAGTTACTAATGTGAAAGAACTAAATACCAAATACAGCGAATATGGTGTTGCTAAAGTAAGAGACAGAATAATTTTTGCCTCTTCGCGCATGGATAAAAAATCAAAAGTCTATGAGTTAACAGGTCAGGGATTCTCAAATTTTTACGAAACTCAACTTTCTCAGGGTCAATGGCTTTCGCCTTCACTTACCAAAGGAGGTATCAATTCTGAATTTAATGATGGTACTTTTTATTTTGATGAAAAAACAAATACGGGATATTTTATGCAGTGCAATGGACTTCAGGGTAAAGACCAAAACTGCAACCTTTTTACAGCCAATTATAACGAATCTAGCAACACATGGGGTACTGCCACAAAATTTGAATACAACAGTGATAAGTTTAATATCGGACATCCTGCTATGACTTCGGATGGTAATATTCTTTTCTTCGTTTCGGATATGCAAGGTGGAAAAGGTGGCTCTGACATCTGGATAATGAAAAGAAGCGCCACTACTTCAATTTGGAGTTCCCCCGTTAATCTGGGAGATAATATCAATACCAAAGGCAGTGAAATGTTTCCTTATATTCTTGGAGATTCGCTCTTTTACTTTGCTTCTGATGGTCATTTGGGATATGGTGGCTTAGACCTTTATGTATGTAAATTAAATAAAGATGGCAGTCTGGGTGCACCCCAAAACATGATGCCTCCTTTCAATTCGAGTGGTGATGATTTTGGCATTCTGTTCCTGTCAAAAAATTCAGGTCTGTTTTCTTCAAACAGAGCAGGTGGTTTAGGCGATGATGATATATATTCTTTTGATTTACTGCCTGTAATGATTGTTGCAAGTGGCACCATCATCGACAAAGAAAACAAGAAAAATATTCCAGATGCTACTGTCACACTTAAAGGAAATGATGGTACTGTAGTAACAAGTAAAAGCGATAAAGACGGCAAATACGAATTCAAGGGCTTGAAACAGGATATTAATTATACTGTCCAGTCCAGCAAAGATAAGTTCCTCACAAGCGAAGAAAAGAAGTTTACAACATTTGGTGTAAAATACGATAAAACTTATAACAAATCCGGTGGTTACGACCTTGACCTGGCTATGATAGCTGTAACCAAAGAAGAAATTGATATTCCAAATATCTACTACGACTATAATAAAGCTGATTTAAGAGCTGAATCGAAAGCTGAATTAGATAAGCTTATTGCCATTCTTAAAGAAAATCCAAAAATTAAAATCATGATTAACTCCCATACCGACTCACGTGGCAGCCATACTTACAATCAGGATTTGTCAGAAAGAAGAGCGCAGTCGGTTGTGGACTACCTCATCGAAAAAGGTATTGCTAAAGACCGGCTCAAATCTAAAGGTTGGGCAGCTACAAGCCCACGTATTAAAAATGCCAAAACAGAAGATGAGCACCAAGCCAATAGGCGTACAACATTTAATATTTTAAATGTTGACGATATCAATTAAAAAATTATTAATTTTGAACATCAAAACCCACTACATATGAAATCAAGAATAACCCTGTTTTTTATGCTGTTTACACTGAGTTTATCTGTGGCCTTTGCTCAGAATGATGCACAGATGAGCCATTATATGTTTAATAATTTATCCTATAACCCTGCCTTTACGGGTGCAAATGGTTTAATTAATGCTTCTTTTCTGCACCGCACACAATGGGCTGGTTTTAAAAATGCACCTGCTACCCAATTCTTAATTGGCGACATGATGCTCCCGCGTATTGGTGGCGTAGGGCTTTCGGTTGTTAATGACAAGCTGGGATACGAAAAAGCATTGAATGTACGGCTCATGTATGCCTATCATCATAAAATCTCTGATAATATTAATATTTCCGGCGGCTTAGGTCTTGGCATCCTTAATAAATCACTTGATGGCACCCAGCTTGTTTATGAAAATAGGACCGATGTTAATGCCATTACAACTAAAGAAGCTGAAATCACACCCAATATAGACTTCGGTCTGGCAGCTAAAATAAAAGACCTCACGCTTGGCTTTTCTTTTTTACATGTAAGCCAGTCGCTCGATAAAGCTACATTCAGCAAACCACCCCGCCACATGTACTTCTACACCTCGTATGAATATGCCATTACAGAGCAAATTGATATTGTACCCTCAATTTATTTTAAAAACAGCTCATTCATCAGCCAGTTCGAATTGAATGCTCTTGGTGTTTACAACAAGAAATTCTGGGGTGGCCTATCGTACCGTATGCAGGAATCTATGGTTATTCTTGTTGGCTTAAGTATATTGGATGGCATTAAATTAGGTTATTCATACGACCTAAACACAGGCCCTATCAAAACATACAGCAGCGGCTCGCACGAAATTATGCTGATGGCTTCGTTTAAAAAACCAGTAAAAGAAGAAATTCCTTACAGAACACCGAGAATATTTAATTAAATTTTCTTCACTAATTACTTAATCATACTTATTTCAATATTTTTTTTCAAGTTCATAAGTTCAATCATTTCAATGCGCTTGTGCAACTGTATAAATCTTTGATATTTAAAAATTTATATGAAAATTAAAAATTCATTTTGTATTTTTTTATAATTTCACCAAAATAATTTAACTTTGATTTCTTAATTTTTTATTCTGTTACTAATAGAAATTAAGCATTATAACAAGGTGTTGCATGTTTAAAAATAATAAAAAAATAGTATTAATTTCGGGAAGCTTGATACTCTTAGGAGTTGTTATACTGCTTTTATATTTTGCTGTTTCGTATTACCAACGTCTTAAAGCACCCAAAAGTCCTGTAATTTCAGCAATCCCTACAACTGCTGCGCTGATATTCGAAGCCAATAATCCTTTATCATTATGGCAAAAAATATCAACTGAAACTGTTTTCTGGAAAGAATTACAACTGATAGAGCCCTTTAAAAAGCTTCATGAACAAATTGTCTATGCAGATTCAATCATCAAATTAAATAACGATGCCCTGTCTGTTTTTGAAGATGCCCCGTTATACGTATCCCTGCACCCTGCTTCTAAAAATATATGCAATTTCTTATTCTTAATTGAATTTTCGAACAGAAAAAAAGTATCCTATATTGAGGATATTTATAATAATATATACGCTTCGTCGGTAGCTTTTAATAGAATTGAATTTAAAAACAACGAATTGCTTGAGATTAAATTAAACAATTCTCCTAAATCTATATTTTTTTCTGTATGTAAAGGCGTTTTATTATGCAGTTACGAACAAACACTGCTAGAGGATGCCATCTTACAACTGAATGCTGAGAATTCGCTTTTAACAGATGCGACCTTTAATCAAATCTCTGAGGTTATTGGAAAAAAAGTAGATGCCAATATTTTTATTAATTACAAACAATGTCATCGCATTTTGCTTAATCTGGTTTCTGAGGATGTAAAAGAAAGTTTAAATTTTCTGCCATCGTTTGGAAGCTGGTCGGGTTTAGATTTGAATATAAAAACAGATGCCCTCGTGCTGAATGGTTTTACAAATTCCCTCCCCGACAAAAAAGGTGTTCTCTCTCTCTTTGAAAATCAACAAGCTCCCAAAATTGAATTAACAAAACTTTTACCCCATAACACCTCCTCTTTTATCTTTTTAGGATTTGATAATTTTAAACTGTATTACAATAAAAATATCAAACAAAAAGAAAATGAGCCCAAATATAAGACGTTCATAGCAGATGCAGAAGCATTTAAAAACACCTATGAGCTTGATTGGGAAACAGATATTGCTGATGAAATTGAATCGGAAATTGGCTATGCCACAGTATATGACGAACAAGCTCAATTTTTAAGCAATAATTATTTAATCATACGATTTAAGGATAAGGAGAAGCTTAATGATATAAGCAAAGTACTGACACAAAAAAGCTTTTCACGGCTTACCACCATTCCTGACACCACCTCTTACAGAGATTATAAATTTGGGTCTTTTGACCAGCCGGAAATTTTCAACACCATCATAGGCACATCCTTTAATATCTCAGCTTTAAATACACATTGCATTATTGACAATTACATGATACTGGGAGCTACACGTGCATCACTTATTCACATTGTAGATGCGGTAGTATTTAACAGAAACCTTAATAACAGTACTGCATACAATAGCTTCTCAAACTACTTGTCAAATAAAGCCAATATATTTTTATATTTTAACACCCCCAATTCCTCTGAGCTATTAAAAACCTATGTACACAAAGATTTTTCACAAGATATAACTACATATAAGGAAAATATCAGCCGCTTCCAATCCTTTGCTATTCAAATAAGCGAAAGCAATGGCCTTTTTTATAACAATATCTGTATCAATTATAGCTCTGATATAATAGAAGAAGAAAGCACCTCACTGTGGGAAACAGAACTGGAATATAAAGCCATTGATAAAGTGTACAAGCTTATCAATCACAATGACAATACAAATGAAGTTATTGCAGTGGACGAACATAACAACATTTACCTTATAGATAAAACAGGAATTATCTTATGGAGAACAGATGCAGGAGAAAAAATACTGAGCGACATTATACAAATTGATTTTTATAATAATGGCAAGCTTCAGTATCTTTATAATACTGCAAATAATATATATTTAATTGACCGTAATGGTAAAAATGTAGCCCATTTCCCTGTTAAACTCAAGAATAAAGCAACAAACGGCATCTCTGTATTCGATTATGATAACAATAAAAATTACCGAATATTTTATGCTAACGATAAAAATGAGATTTTAAACTTAGACAAAAATGGAGATAAAGTTAGCGGTTGGAAAATGTATAAAGCTCAAAATATTATCAACGCCCCTGTACAATTCATACGTTTGCTTGGCAAAGATTTTATTATTGCAACCGATATCCATGGTAAAATATATATCCTCGACAGGAAAGGAGACATCAGAATAAAACCAGATAAAACCATTGAAAAATCGAACAATAGAATATACCCTTTGATAAGCTCTGATAAAAAAGGAAAATTTGTAAGCACAAACAAATCCGGAAAAATCATCAGTATTGACTTTAATGGAAAAACAGAAGAAACACATATAGCCGATTTTTCAGAAAATCATTTCTTTATTTTTGAAGATATTAACAACAACTCTATTAAAGAATATATATTCATTGATGGAAACAAGCTTTGGGTATACGACTTTAATAAAACTTTACTTAAAGAATATACATTAGATGGTGAAGTTAATGTGTCCCCTGTTTATTTTGAAGAAAACAATAAATACAAACTTGGATTGGTAACAAATTCGGGAAAAATATATCTTTTCAATAATGATATAGAACTTATACCAGATTTCCCAATCGATGGCAGCATCCCTTTTATTCTCGAAAACACCGATAATACAAAAACATATTTAATTGCTGTTAACCAGAAAATTGTATTTAAATATTTATTGGAGTAAAAATTAAGATTTTTTATTTAAAAATTTTAATTTAATTTTACACTACGAAATAAAGATATTCCTTTTTTACAAAAAAATAATTAAAACTTTAACCATGATATCTATTAAGAATTTTACAAAGAAGAGCATATCATTTGCTTTTATAGTATTGCTCATAACTATATCTTTCTCCGGTTGTTTGAAAGATGATTTTAATTTTGACAAAATGACCAAACCTACATGGGAACCGAATTTTTCCTTACCACTTGTCCATTCCAAATTAGATTTAAGTAAAGTATTGGGCGAAACAGATTCGCTTGATTTATTACACGAAGATGCCCTTCATTTCCTCACTTTAATATATAAAGACAGGATTTTTTCGCAAGAAGCACAGGATGTTTTTACAATTGTTAATCAATTGTACAATCAGAATTATTCATTTAATTTACCCGGTGGGATGAATAATGGCGATAGCACATCAGGAAGTTACAACGATAATATAATTTTTGTAAATTCTAACAGCGAAATTCTTGATACATTATATTTAAAAGGAGGGACTTTGAATTTTCAGATGTCAACCACACTGAATCACAATGCCAAAATAAATATATTGATGCCAACAGTAACCAAAAATGGGATACCACTTGGCACAACAATAGACTTTGTATATACAGGTACGCCTTTAAATATTAATTTTAGTATTGCTACGGACGATTATAAAATGGTTTTTGAACATTCGGGAGGTACATTTAATAA
>CAZVOS010000076.1:0-8725 GCA_964628845.1 uncultured Bacteroidales bacterium
TTTCTACACAATGTTTTGACAACTTTTACCTTAAATCCTTGCGGATTTAAGGAAGTAATTTATACCGACTTGCTATCAAGTTACTTAAAATAGTTCACTTGCTTCGAGAACCAGCACAAGTCATTTTTCTTGTTAGCGGTTTGTTATTACAATTCGAGGATATTATTTTTTATACAATAAATTATGAGGTTAACAGTATTTTTAGATCCCGTTTTAAGCAGCATGTTATTTCTGTGTCCGTTTACAGTTCTATAGCTAATATTCAGCTTATCAGCAATTTCAATATCTGTAGAACCATTAGCAATAAGATGGAGTATTTCAATTTCTCTTTTAGTAAGTACAATCTTGTTTTCGGGTTCTTTTTTAGGAATATTAAGTTGGTTATAAAAATACGACATTAATTCCTGGCTGTAATACATCTTTCCGTTAGCAACAGCATTAATCGCTTTATTAAGTTCATCCTTTCCGATATTCTTAATTAAGAAACCTCTGGCTCCTGCTTTCATCATGCTGTTTATATAATCATCTTCACCAAATAAAGTTAATGCAACTACTTTTAATTTGGGATATTTTTTAAGGGCTGTTTCTGTAACTTCTATACCACTCATATCTGGCAGTTTTATATCCATCAGCACAATGTCGGGTATCATGGTGTCAAGAAGCTCCAGAAATTCTTTGCCTGTTGATGCCTGAGCAATAACACGAACATTTTCAAATTTATTAATGACCATGGCCAGACCTTTTCTGAACAACTCAATATCTTCTACAATAACAACTTTTAAAAAATTATTCATTAATCATAAATTAGTTTTAGATTTCATTACGTTTTTTTTTAAAGAATTCCAGAATCAACTGTTCACAATCATTTTTCAAAATACCTGAGTCAATAATTGTTGAGGGATGTAAAATATTTTGTTTAAAATTAATAAAACCTTTACTTGTATCAGAAGCACCGAAAACGAGTCTGTTTAATTTTGCCAAGAATAGGGCACCTGCACACATGACGCATGGTTCGAGCGTAACATATAATGTGCATTGGGTAAGGTATTTAGCTCCCAGATATGCGGCAGCGGAGGTATAAGCAAGTATTTCGGCATGAGCAGTAACATCATTTAAAGATTCGGTCTGGTTGTGTGCACGGGCAATAATTATATCATCACAAACCACAACAGCCCCCACAGGTATTTCATCATTACAGTATGCTTTATGAGCTTCTTTTAGTGCTTCATTCATAAAATATTCATCCGTTAATATTTTATTTTGCATAGAATTATAAGTGCTTGTTTTTAAAATATATTTTTGCAAAGCAAATATAATTAAATAAATAGTTTCTATACTAAAGTTTAACTAAAACCATATTAATTCTATATAATCCAAATAATGTTTTTAAAAAATCTGAATATCAGCGAAAAAGAAAAAGCCACATTTAAGCTACATTTAGCATATTCGTTGATTGAAGGTTTTTTGACAGGAGTTTTTATTTTAAATGAATTTATATTTATAAAAAGCTTACATGGGAGTAATTATGAACTCAGTGTACTTTTTCAGTTCAGTGTAGTGGTATTGATAATATCTGTCTTTACCAATCAGCTTATGGAATCTTTGAGCAATAAGAAAATACTTTTACGTATCATAGCTTTAATAACCCGTTTGCCTCTTGTTGTTATGATTTTTATACCTGCTCGTTTTATATTTCAGGAACAAGAGCTTTTTAATTATTATTTTCTTTTTGCATTCTTTATGTATTACTTGGCATCGCCAGTTATATTGCCTTCACTAAATTTATTATTAAAAAACAACTACAGCAGTAATAATTTTGGTAAATTATACAGTATAGCTACCTCGATGAATAAGGTTGTTATGTTGCTGATTACCTTTCTGTTTGGTTTATTGCTTGACTACGACCACTTCTCGTTTAGGTATATTTATGCTTTTTCGGGGTTCCTTGGAATTATATCCATATTTTTATTAACGCAAATTGACGATAACAACATTGTAATCAAAAATAGTTACTCTTACTTAGGAAACATAAGAAGCATCATAATAGAGACATTAAAAACTAATAAAGCTTTCAGAGATTTTC
The DNA here is from genome assembly GCA_964628845.1 of uncultured Bacteroidales bacterium. Classification (GTDB taxonomy): domain Bacteria; phylum Bacteroidota; class Bacteroidia; order Bacteroidales; family PXBB01; genus JAKIYU01. The sequence continues at coordinate 2,084 of CAZVOS010000076.1, forward strand.
AAATCAGTTTGGTTTTTTATGGTTTTGGCTTCATGAGCACAGTAACTATAATAACAATTTTTTATGAAGTCGTTTTACAGCTAAATTATACGAGCGTTGCATTTTATAAAAATGTATATAATATTTTAGCCATACTTCTGTTGCCATTTTTTGGCAGACTTATCAGCCGTATTGACCAGAGGCGGTTTTCAATTATTTCGATTGCATCACTATTATTTTATGTCATTTTTGTAATGCTTACAGAGTACTTTTCAAATCATTTCTATATATTTGATTTAAAAATATATTATATGTTACTTATAGCAGTAGTTTTTCATGCATTTTTTGCAGCTACCATGTCTTTATCGTGGAGCATTGGTTCTGCTTATTTTTGCAAAACAGAAGAAGCTGGTATGTATCAGTCGGTACATTTAAGTATAACTGGTTTAAGAGGGCTAATTTTTCCAATAATTGGTGTGGCTTTATATGAAAGATATGGATTTACTGTAACTTATATAACTGCTTCAATATCTCTCCTGGCAGGCATTCTCATATTGTTCTATTCTGAGAGGCGGGTTAAATTTCAAAAAAAAATATAGAAAATTTGCATTATTAAAATAATTATGTTTACTTTTGTTGCATTCACATACCTACACGCTTAACAAACAAATAAGCAAATACATTTAATTTCGGCTATTTATTGATAATTTCAGTGTAGAAAAAAATATTAATCTTTTCATATAAGCTATTTTTATGGCTTTCAGAAATCAAAATAATAATAATAAAACTTTAAAATTTCATGTACAATAAAGAGCAACTCGAAAACAAGGTTGTATCTGAATTAAGGGAGATAGCCAAGACTCTTAATATCAGAAAATACGACAATCTAAAGAAAGAAGAATTAGTTTATAACATTCTAGATTATCAGGCATCAAATCCTTCATCAGATATACTTGAAGAAGAAAAAAAAGAAAAGAAAGAAAAGAGCAAACATAAGAGGCAAAGAAAACCTATAATAATTAAAGAATATACATCAGGGGTTATTATACCTGATGAAAAAATAAAACAATTTTCTGAGAGTGGTCAGCAAACCATATTAAATTTACCTTCTGAAGTTAAAACAGATAGTACTGCATCAGTAAATACTGATAATAAAACTATACCTATAAAGAATATAAATAATTTCAAGAAGAAGAAGAGATTTGACAAGAAACAAAAGTTTAATAATGAGCCAAAAGATAAAATTGTAGAGACGGATAAAAAACTTATGATTAATAAAGAAGAAGATCCTCTTTTAATTATAGAGGATGATAACAGCTCTGAGATTACTGTTATGAAAGAAGTCATTTCAGAAGATAAGCAAACTATAGTTACTGCTGTTCAAACAGAAACAGAAACAGATATTGATGTTGAACAAGAGCATAAACAGAACCAAGAAGAACAAACTGAAAATTCAGAAACAGAGGGTTTACCAAGGCATAAGCAAAAAGAAATTTATTTTAATAAAATAAAAAAAGTAGATAAACCGGTACAAGAGAACACTGTTGAGTTTGATGCCATGGTATCAAGTGAAGGTGTTCTGGAAATTATGCCCGATAGTTATGGTTTTTTAAGGTCATCGGATTACAATTATTTAAATTCACCTGATGATATTTATGTTTCACAATCACAAATAAAGCTATTTGGATTAAAGACTGGAGATACAGTTAAAGGGCTTATACGACCACCCAGAGAAGGAGAGAAATATTTCCCATTGATAAAAATTGAACTAATTAACGGCAAGTTACCTGAAGAAGTCAGGGACAGGATTCATTTCGACCACCTGACGCCACTATTTCCCTACGAAAAGTTTACCATTACAGGACATTCTAATGGCACCATTTCTACCCGTATTATTGATATGTTTACCCCTATAGGTAAAGGACAACGGGGTTTAATCGTGGCTCAACCCAAAACAGGAAAGACAGTTTTACTTAAAGAACTTGCTAATGCTATTGCAGCCAATCATCCCGAAGCATATCTGCTCATACTTCTTATAGATGAAAGACCTGAGGAGGTAACAGATATGGCCCGCAGTGTTAAAGCCGAAGTTATTTCATCAACATTTGATGAACCTGCCGACAGGCATGTACGCATAGCCAATATAGTGCTCGAAAAAGCCAAAAGGATGGTTGAATGTGGGCATGATGTTGTTATCCTGCTCGATTCAATTACCAGACTTGCCAGAGCTTACAACACAGTAGCTCCTGCATCAGGCAAAGTTCTGTCGGGAGGTGTTGAAGCATCGGCACTGCAAAAGCCAAAAAAATTCTTTGGCGCTGCACGTAAAATTGAAAACGGTGGTTCCCTCACAATAATATCGACAGCTCTCACCGAAACAGGCAGCAAAATGGATGAAGTGATTTTCGAAGAATTCTAAGGAACAGGTAATATGGAATTGCAACTCGACAGGAAATTATCCAATAAAAGAATTTATCCTGCCATTGATATAGTAGCTTCCAGTACCAGACGAGATGACCTGCTTGTTGAAAAAGACATACTGCAACGTTTATGGATTTTACGCAATCACCTTGCTGATATGAACCCCTTAGAAGCCATGGAATTTTTGAAAGGTAAAATGAAATATACACAATCCAATGAAGAATTTCTTATTTCAATGAATGGATAAAATTCATCTATCGATTTCTAACATTTGAATTAATGTCATTAAAAATAGATTTCAACAGAACCTATATACATGGTAACGAATATGATTATATTCAAGAGGCATTAAAAAATGGAAATATTTCAGGAAACGGATTTTTTACAAAAAAATGTCAAGATTTTTTTAGTAATAGATATGATTTTAAAAATAATTTCTTAACCACCAGTTGTACTGATGCTTTAGAGATGTCATCCTTACTACTTGATATAGGTAAGGGTGATGAAATAATCATACCTTCATTTACATCTGTATCTACAGCCAATGCTTTTTTAATAAGTGGAGCCAGTATAGTTTTTTGTGATAGTAAAGCCAATCATCCGAATATTGATGAAAAAAAAATATCAAATCTTATCACTAAAAAGACAAAAGCAATAGTAGCAGTACACTATGCTGGAATCGCATGCCATATGGAAGAAATTCAAGCAATTGCAAGAAAGCATAAACTTTATGTTATTGAAGATGCTGCACAATCTATAAATAATTTTCATATAAGTAAAAATGGAGATATAAGGTTTTTAGGTTCAATTGGGCAAATCGGTGTATTATCATTTCATGAAACAAAAAATATTACATCAGGAGAAGGTGGTCTTATTATAATTAATGATAATGGACTTACTAAAAAAGCAGAAATAATTTGGGAAAAGGGAACCAATAGAATTGATTTTTTAAAAGGGAAAGTTGATACTTATGAATGGTTTAACAAAGGTTCATCTTATCCCCCCTCAGATATTATTGCAGCCCTATTGTATGCACAATTAGAGAATATTGACATCATTCAGGAGAAGAGGTCATATATATGGCAGAAATATTATGAAGAATTAAAATTTGTAGAAAAGAATGGGTTTTCACTTCCTGTAGTTCCTGAGTATTCAGGAAACAATGCCCATACCTTTTATATGGTTTGCCCTTCGAAAGAGGAAAGGACAAAATTGATGCATAATTTAAGAACAAAACATATTCATACAGCTTTCCATTTCCAGTCGCTACATAAATCCCCATACTTTTGTAATAAATATTCGGGAGATGAACTCAGTAATTCAGTTAAGTTTTCTGATTGCCTTATACGTTTGCCAATACATCTTAATATAAAAGATGAAGAATTGTCGTATATTATTAAAAGCATTAAAAAGATACTGAAGTAGTATTATAAAAATATCACAAAATGAAAAATGATTTAAAAAAATATATTGATGAAGCATGGAATAAGCGTCAACTTATTAAAGAAGCTGTTTATGCTCAGGCCATTTGCGATGTTATTGAACAACTTGATAAAGGCAAAGCACGTATAGCTGAAAAGAAAGAAGATGAATGGACAGTAAATGAATGGCTTAAAAAAGCAGTTATTTTATATTTTTTAGTTAGGCAGATGGAGGTAACAGAGATAGGGCCCTTTGAGTTTCATGATAAAATACCTCTAAAAAAATCATATCAGCATTTAGGTATAAGGGTAGTGCCCCATGCAGTAGCCCGTTACGGAAGCTTTATATCCAGTGGTGTCATATTGATGCCTTCTTATGTAAATATTGGGGCTTATATAGATAGTGGTACTATGGTTGATACATGGGCAACTGTTGGTTCGTGTGCACAGATTGGAAAAAACGTTCATCTCAGCGGCGGTGTAGGCATTGGTGGTGTACTGGAGCCACTACAGGCAAATCCGGTTATCATAGAAGATAATTGTTTTATTGGCTCACGTTCTATAGTTGTTGAGGGTGTCGTAATAGAAAAAGAAGCAGTGCTGGGAGCAAATGTAGTACTTACACAATCCACCAGAATTATTGATATCACAGGAAATGAGCCCATAACATTCAAAGGGCGTGTTCCTGAGCGTTCTGTTGTAATTTCTGGTTCTTATGAAAAACTCTTTCCTGCTGGCAAATTCAATGTCGCCTGCGCCTTAATCATTGGTAAAAGAAAAGAATCAACTGATATGAAAGTATCTCTTAATGATGCACTCAGAGAATATCACGTAGACGTTTAAATTTTATATCAGACTTGAAAAAAATACTTATCATACAAACTGCTTTTATTGGAGATGTAATACTTTCAACATCTCTGATTGAGAAGTTACATATATTTTATCCTGATGCGTCATTAGATTTCCTTCTCCGAAAAGACAACGAAAACATTCTACATAAGCATCCATATATAAACGAAGTATTGATTTGGGAGAAAAAAAGAAAGAAGCTAATAAATTTATGGTTTTTATTATTAAAAATCAGAGGTAAAAAATATGATGTTGTCATAAACATACAAAGATTTGCCTCAACAGGATTTCTGACAGCATTTTCGGGAGCAAAAGAAAAAATTGGTTTTAAGAAAAATCCATTTTCAAATTTATTTTCCAAAAGAATATCCCATTCTCTTAATCAGAGAGCTAATTATTTTCATGAGATTGAACGTAATCATAAACTTATAGAAGCACTGACTGATAATGTAGTTTCGAAACCACGGCTTTACCCTGGAAATAGTGATATATTGGCAGTAAATCCGTTTATCACACCTCCGTACATTTGTATCAGTCCAGCATCTGTATGGTTTACGAAACAATTTCCGAAAAAGAAATGGATTGATTTCCTTGAAAATATTGATTTTAAATTAACTGTTTATATACTAGGAAGTCAGGATGACATATCAATTTCTGAGCAAATAAAATCTGCCTGCCACAATTATCATATTTCAATAACCAACTTATGCGGCAAGCTTAGTTTACTTCAATCGGCATTTTTGATGCAAGGGGCACAGATGAATTATGTAAATGACTCTGCTCCCCTTCATTTATGTTCTGCTATGAATGCACCGGTAACAGCTATATTTTGTGCTACAGTTCCATCTTTTGGATTTGGTCCTCTATCAGACATAACACATATTGTTGAGAATACTGATACATTAAAATGTCGCCCTTGTAATAACCATGGTAAAATGAGTTGTCCTGAGAAACATTTCGATTGTGCATATAATATTGATATAAATATTCTCATTAATATTTTGAGAAAATCTTTTAATAATCATTAATTTTGTATAGTTATTTTTAGAAAAAATTTATGGAAGAAGAAATTAAAAAGATTGTTAAGATACTCAAAAAGGGGGGGCTTGTTGTTTATCCTACTGATACTATATGGGGTATAGGTTGTGATGCAACAAATAAAAAATCCATAGAAAAAATATATAAACTAAAACACAGGATAGAAGAAAAGAGATTTATTATTTTGGTTAGTAATAAAGAAGAAATTTTAAAATATGTTGAAGATGCACCACCAACTATATGGGATTTGACTAATCAATACAATACACCACTTACGGTGATTTATCCCAGGGCAAAAAACCTGCCTAAGAATTTAATTGCACCTGATGGTTCAGTAGCTATCAGAATTACAAAAGACGAATTTTGTAAAAAGATAATAGAAAACCTTAATAAACCTATCATATCTACTTCCGCAAACATATCAGGAGAAATACCACCGCTTGTTTACTCTATGATTTCAGATGACATAACCAAAAAGGTTGATTATGTTGCAGAATACAAAAGGAATAAAGTTACAGAGATAAAACCATCAACAATAATTAAAATTATGGATGACGGACAGTTTATCGTATTAAGAAATTAATTCTCTGCATTTGAAAGAACTTCAAAAACAACCAATTTTCAATATCATCAGTGAAGTATCGTCTGCTTTAGGTGTTAAAAGTTATATTGTTGGTGGTTATGTTAGGGATTTGCTGCTGCATAAGAAATCCAAAGATATTGATATTGTAGTTCTGGGTGAAGGTGTAGTTTTTGCAGAAGCAGTGGCAAAAAAAATAGGAGATGAAGCCAAAGTGATATATTTTAAAAATTTTGGTACAGCACAATTAAAATATAAAGATTTTGATATAGAATTTGTTGGAGCAAGGAAAGAATCATACAGGGCTAACTCACGCAAACCAATTGTTGAACAAGGAACTTTTGAAGAAGATAT
>CAZVOS010000077.1:0-8704 GCA_964628845.1 uncultured Bacteroidales bacterium
TTTTTTTGAGTTTGGTCGTGAACAAGTATATCGTCTATTGTGATGCCATTTTCTCCTATTGTAACTACTTCGAGTTCTTTGCCATTGAAAACAATACCTTTGTTTTGCTCCTTACCAAAAATCATGGGTTGCCCATGTTTAAGTATAAGCTGACTGTTGTCTCTCACATCTTTTCCTGTGATTTCTTCGTGTGCTTTATCGGCATAGATAACGCAGTTTTGTAATATTTCTACTACTGAGGTGCCGTCGTGTTTGGCAGCTTCGTACATTATTTCGGTCATAAGTGGTGGACGTGTATCCACAGCTCTGGCAAAAAAAGTACCTTGTGCACCGAGAACAAGGTTGGCCGTATTAAAAGGGTGTTCTATAGTGCCCTGTGGAGATGTTTTTGTAACAGAGCCAATAGGTGTTGTAGGTGAATATTGCCCCTTGGTTAAGCCATAAATATGGTTGTTGAAAAGCATGATATTCACATCGATATTTCTGCGTATGATATGAATAAAATGATTGCCTCCAATAGCCATAGAGTCGCCATCGCCTGTTACAATCCAAACGCTAAGATGGGGATTGGCAATTTTAACACCGGAAGCAATAGCATTGGCACGTCCATGAATACCATGAATACCATAAGTATTCACATAGTATGGGAAACGCGATGAGCACCCAATACCGGAAATAAAACAGAAATTCTCCTTTTTATACCCTATTTCGGGGAATACTTTGGCTACTGCTGATAAAATAGCGTGGTTGCCACAACCCGGGCACCATTTGACCATCTGGTCGCTTACAAAATCCATTTTCGACAGTTCTTCATTGGTCCTGTCTATTGTATTTTCTATTGCCATGTTATTTGTCCTCCAATATTTCGTTATACTTTGCTTTTAACTCTGCTACCAAAAATGGTAATCCTTGTACTTTGTTGAATTGCTGATATTTATAATCGGGTATGCTGCAACGCAAATAATTTACGAACTGTCCTAAATTGAGCTCACATACAAGTATTTTTTTGAACTTGCTAAAAATATCAGCCGTATTTTTTGGCAGTGGCATGATGTAGTTAAAATGGGCATGACTCACTTTTTTACCATCTTTAATCATGCGTTTTACACTCGAACGAACAGCACCTTCGGTGCCTCCCCAGCTAACAACCAACAACTCTCCGCTTTCTTCACCATAAACTTCTTGTAGTGGGATAAAATCAGCTACTTTATTTACTTTATCGCGGCGTAAAATTGACATTTTTTGATGGTTCAATGCGTCAGTGCTAACAGAGCCATCAATATCTAGTTTTTCTAAACCGCCAAGTCGGTGTCTCAGCCCTTCGGTGCCTGGTAAAGCCCATTTTCTGACTAATTTTTCGTCTCTTTTATAGGGTTTATAACCAGGTTCATTGGGTTCAGCTATAGGGGGATTAATAGCAGGCAATTCTGCTGCTTTAGGGATTTTAAATATTTGAGACCCTAAACCCAGATAGCCATCGGTAAGTAAGATAACAGGAGTCATGTGCTCCATCGAATATTTAGCAGCCATATAGGCATAGTAAAAGCAATTAGCAGCCGTAGAAGCAGCAATGACAATTACAGGGCATTCGCCATTTCTTCCGTACAATGCCTGATATAAATCTGATTGTTCAGATTTAGTTGGCAAACCCGTTGAAGGCCCCCCTCTTTGAACATTTACAATAACTAAAGGAAGCTCCGTCATTACAGCCAGACCAATAGCTTCACTTTTAAGCGATAAGCCAGGGCCTGATGTGGTAGTGCATGCCAATGAGCCGGTATAACTAGCACCTATTGCTGAACAGATGCCAGCAATTTCATCTTCTGCCTGAAAGACTTTTGCCCCAAGCGATTTATGTAATGCCAATTCCATCAATATTTCGGTGGCAGGTGTGATGGGGTATGAACCCAAAAACAAAGGACGTCCTGAACGTTCAGCAGCCGCAAGCAACCCCCATGCAGTAGCCACATTTCCTGTTATATTCCTGTATGTACCTTTTTCGAGTTGTGCGGGGCCAACTTTAAACCTCTTTTCAAAAATATTATTCTCATCGGCATATTTATAGCCAGCTTTTACAACTTCAAAGTTTAACTCGGCCACGGCAGCTTTTTTCTTAAATCTCTTCTTTAATAAGTGCAAAGAAATGTTTGTATCCATTCCGAAAAGATTGTAAATAATGCCCAGACAATACATGTTCTTACTTTTCATCCCTGCTTTCATATCATCCACCTTCCCTTCGATTGCGCTTTTGGTAAGCGTAGAAATTGGAAGATTTACAAGCGTGTAACCCTTAAGAGAACCATCCTGAAGAGGGTTTGTCTGATACCCGGCTTTTTCGCAAGCTTTTTCTTCAAATACATCGCTATCTACAATGATTACTGCATCGGGTTCACACCATTTAAGATTGGCTTTAAGCGAAGCTGGATTCATTGCAACAAGAACATCACAATTGTCACCTGATGTATGGATGCGTCTTTTTCCAATGTGTGCCTGAAAACCAGAAACACCAGCAACAGTATTGTGTGGTGCCCTAATTTCTGCCGGATAATCGGGGAATGTGGCAAGGTCATTACCCATCAATGCCGCAGTATCTGAAAATAAAGTTCCTGTAAGCTGCATCCCATCGCCCGAATCGCCTACAAACTTTACTACAGCATCTTCCAATTCGATAAAATTATTATTTGTCATAGCTGTTTGTTATTTTTTATTTTTTGCAAAATTAGATTTTTAAACAATATTATCTTTAAAAAAAAACTTTTTTTATTTTTTAAAATACTTAATTTTTTAATTTTAAACTTTTTAAAAATAAGAATGCAAATTTATTTGTGATGACAAAAAATGATAATATAAAAATAATAAAATTTAGATATAACAATATTAAATATCACCATATTTCAAATAATATTCGCTGTAAAGTATTTATAGAAGAACAGGGTGTGCCCTCTGAATTGGAATATGATGGACAAGATGCCTATGCAACACATTACCTCTTGTTTTATAATGATGTACCCATAGGCACTGCCCGTTGGCGTATTACGGATAAGGGTGTTAAGTTGGAACGTTTTGCAGTTTTGAGAGAATATAGAAATTCAGGAATAGGTAAAACCCTGCTCGAGAGTGTCTTAGATGATGCTATTGATGAAAAGAAAAAAATATACCTTCATGCTCAAGAAAAAGCTGTAAATTATTATAAAAGAGCAGGGTTCGAAATTATAGGCGAGGCATTTATAGAAGCAGGAATAAAGCATTTAAAAATGATATACATAGGGGTATAAGAAACTTTTTTAAAAGTCAATATTTTTTAATACTTTTTTTGCTTCATTATAACCAATTTTAAATAATTTTTCGTTGTGCTTTACATCAAGAAGTCCGTAATTATCAACTTCATGGGGTGCAATAAACAGGTCGCATTTGGGCGACTTTAATACAATATTTTTATTAATAGCTAAATGAAATGAACGTATTGCAATATTTTTAAGCGAAGTAAAGTTTTCCTGATAGTTGATGGGACAAACAAAAACACCAATAATTTTTTCGGATGTTTTTTCTATTGTTCTTATAGGAAAATTATCCATAACACCACCATCAACATAATAATGCTGATTAATTTTTACAGGGCTGAAAAGTACAGGAATGCTTGCTGATGCAATGAGGGGTTTTATAAGGTCGCCACTCGAAAAATATTCGGTTTTACCTGTGTTCAGATTACAGCAGGCAATATATATGGGTATTTTTAAGTCTTCAAAAGTGCGGGCTTTTAGATATTTTGTAAACATTTTTATCATGCCCGTCATTTTAACAAGACCTGTTTTGGGGATAATGATTTCGATATATTTTAGCAGTTCTTTTTCCTTAAAAAAACCAATGATTTCATCAGGGGTATATCCATCAGCATACAAAGCAGCAGCAATGGCACCTGCACTTGTACCCGAGATGACATCAGGGTAGATGCCTTTTTCATTTAAAGCTTTAATAACGCCCAGATGTGCAAAACCCCTAACCCCACCACCACTAAGCACCAATGCTATTTTATATTTTTTCGGCTCCATAGTAAAAATTTAATACAAATATATTATAAAAACAGCGAAATATCAAATAATAGTAACAAATATGAATAAAGAAATTTTATTTTTAATTTTGTAATTTTTAAGATGTTTAAAATAAACAAATCTTTCTTCTGGATTTTAACAGCCCTTACCATCAGGGTATTGCTGTTTTTATACCAGAACACCCTCCCCGATAATACTGGTATGGATTTATGGGGGCGTTATTCTTGCGACACCAGCAGTTATTTTAACCCCATTGAGCATTTGCTCGAAAAAGGAAGCTATGAGCCCGATTTCAGAATGCCCGGTTATGGCTGGCTGTATTACTTATTGCGATTGTTCTTTGAGTTGAATCTGACTTGTAATATTATTGTTCTTATCCAAGTACTTTTCTCGGGCATATCTGTTTATTATTTGGCTCTTACGGCTTATTATATTACAAATTCAAAGCAGGTATTTAATATGGTGTTTTTTATATCGCTATTCACTTTTTACAGTGCTGTTTACGACTCATACCTACTTACAGAAAGCTTTTGTACGTCATCGGGTATAATGGCTGTATATTTTATTGTAAAAGCACTGATTCGCAAATCGAATGTTTATTTTTTTATTTCGGGATTGTTTTTTTGCTGGATGTTTTTTCTTAAACCTGTATATCTAGGTTTCTTTTTATTAATATTTTTATTAATATTAATTTATACCCTTACTGTCGAAAAAAATAAGTGTTATTTTTCTTTAAAAAACGTATTCTGGCTTCTTATACCGTTTATATTTTTCGACAGTGTTTGGGCTTTTAGAAATTATACTGTACACAAGGAGCTTCGTTTGTTAACCAATCCTTTTTTTTCGCCACAAGGAGAACAAGAATACCCTAGAGCTTTAACAGTATTTTTGCAATCCTGGGGCGGTACACATTCTGTATGGCTTCCGCATGGACACAACCTTTGGTTTGAAGGAAATACTGAGGAAGAAGGAAAAATCAATTTCCCGAACTTTCTTACACAGGGTTCTATTTCTAAAGATTCTTTGATGTACCTGCGACAAAAGATAATTGCGGCAAGAGACACCACATTATCACAAATGATAAAAAAACAAAATGATATTGATGCAGTTAACATCATCAACAGATTTAAAAACTACATTAAAAAGGAGCAGCCCATTAAATATTATATTTATACACCACTTTTGTATTTAAAAATGTTTTACACCATTCCAGGAACGTATTTTTTGTTTCTAAAACCTTTTCGTGAGCTGAATCATATACAAAAAATAATATTACTTATTATAGCTTCATTGCACTATATAATACTTTTTGGTGCCACAATTACTGCATATTTCTTTTTATTTACTATAAGGAAAGGCCAATTATTATATACCATCCCTTGTTTAATGGTTTTGTTTACATTTTTTATTTTCCCCATTATACTTCGGATGCCCGAAACACGTTTTATGGTGCCTGCTTTTCCTTTTCAGGTAATATGCCTGAGTTTGTTTATAAATAAATTTCTTATCAAAAGTTAATAATATTTAAAATCTATTTATTTAAATATGTTTAACATAAGCAGCAGGAAATAAATACATATATTTGCTGGCTTTTTTGTTTGTAACTTAATATTATGTCGGTTCGTCTGACAAAAAATTTATTAATTTAAAAAATTTTATTATGAAAAGATTTTTTCCTTTTAGCATAGCAGCTATACTTTTGTTCTTTGTTGTTCAGCAAAGTTTTTCACAAAAGAAATACACCTATGAATATGTGGCAAACGACCCTCTTAATGCCCGTATTTACACGCTCGACAATGGCTTAAAAGTATATATGTCGGTTTATAAAGACGCTCCACGTATTCAAACAGCCATAGCAGTACGTACAGGCAGTAAAAACGACCCTTCGGATAATACCGGTCTGTCGCACTATCTTGAACATCTTATGTTTAAGGGTACCACGCATTTTAATACCATTGATTTTGATAAGGAAAATGTGTATCTGACTCAGATAGAAGACCTCTTTGAAAAATACCGTAAACAAACCGACCCAGAAGAAAGGAAAAACACCTACAAAATAATTGACAGCTTGTCGAATATTGCAGCTCAGTTTGCCATAGCCAACGAATACGACAAAATGATGTCGGCACTGGGCGTAAAAGGCACCAATGCCTATACCAGTGTTGAACAGACAGTGTATATTAATGACATCCCCTCAAACCAATTTAATAAATGGCTTGATATTGAGTTTGACCGTTTTTCTAATCCCATTTTCCGTCTTTTTCATACAGAGCTGGAAACTGTTTATGAAGAAAAAAATATGAGTCTGGATAATGACAACCGTAAGATTTACGAAATGATGATGAGCAGTTTGTATCCTACACATAATTACGGACAGCAAACAGTGCTTGGCTCGCCTGAGCATCTTAAAAACCCATCCATAAAAAGCTTAAAAGAATATTTCTCGAGCCGTTATGTGCCTAATAACATGGCTATAGTACTGTCTGGTGATTTTGACCCCGAAGTTCTTATTAAACGCATTGATGAAACATTTGGTAAAATGAAGCAACAGCCACTTAACAACTATGTTCCTCCCGTTGAAAAACCAATAACACAACCAATAATTAAGGAAGTGCTAGGACCTGATGCCGAAAGTATGATGATCGCTTTCCGTTTTGGTGGTGCCAAATGGGAAGATATTGACAAACTTATCATACTTGATTATATTTTAAGCAACAGTACAGCAGGTCTTATTGACCTTAATTTGGTGCAGGCACAGAAAGTATTGAATGCCGGCTCTTCTTTATACGAAAAAACAGACTATACAAGCCATATACTGAGTGGCAAACCAAAAAATGAACAAGGACTTGAAGAAGTAAAAGACCTATTATTGTCGCAGATTGAACTTATAAAAAAAGGTGATTTTCCCGACTGGCTAATCCCTGCAATTATCAATGACTTAAAATTGTCCGAAATACGTGCATTAGAAAATAACCGCTCCCGCAATAATACTATGATAAGCGCTTTTGTGCATGATATAAAATGGGCAGATAAAGTCAATCAGATGAACCGTTTATCGCAAATCACAAAAAAGGATATTGTTGATTTTGCCAATAAGTATTATAATAATAATTATGTTGTGGTTTACAAACGTACAGGAGCTAATCCCGAAGTGGCCAAAATTGAAAAACCCCAAATCACACCTGTTAAAATTAACAGGGATGCCCAGTCTGATTTCTTTAAAAACATCATGTCTAAGCCAGTACAAGCCGTTGAGCCAGTTTTTTTGGATTATGCCAAGGATATTGTTTCAATTAAAATAAAAAACAACATTCCTGTTAATTATTTAAAGAATAACCAAAGCCCACTCTTCTCCCTATACTATCTTTTTGATATGGGAAATAATCACAATAAAAAGTTGGGTATAGCACTTTCTTATCTTGAATATCTTGGAACATCAAAGCTCACGCCTGCACAGGTAAAGCAGGAATTCTACAAGACGGGTTGCTCCTTTAATGTAAGCAGTTCTGATGAACAGGTATATGTTACTCTTACAGGTTTAAGCGAAAATTTGGAAAAGGGTTTAGCCCTTTTTGAAAATCTATTAAGTGATGCACAGCCACAAACAGAAGCACTGGCAAATCTGGTGGATGATATATTAAAGAAACGTACTGATAATAAGTTGTCAAAAGCTGTAATCCTTTGGAGCGCTTTGTATAATTATGGTGTATATGGTCCCAATAATCCTTTTACTCATATTTTAAGTGAAGCAGAACTCAAGGCACTGAAACCCGAAGAATTAACAGCAATTATTAAAGATTTAAACACTTATGAGCACAGGATTTTATATTATGGTACCCATTCTACTACAGAATTAACAAACTTACTTAATAAATATCACAGGGTTCCCAAATCGCTTAAACCCTTGCCACAGGAAACAATATTTAATGAGCTTGCAAATACAAAAAGCAAAGTTTATGTTGTTGATTATGACATGAAACAAGTAGAAATCATTATGCTTTCGAAATCTGATAAATATAATCCTGCATTGACATCACAGATTTATATTTTCAACGAATATTTTGGCAGCGGCATGTCGTCTATCGTTTTTCAGGAACTAAGGGAAGCCAAAGGTCTGGCCTATACCGCCTATGCCAATTACAGAACACCTTCCCGCCCTGACAGAAGCCACTACATCATGTCGTTTATTGGTACTCAAAACGATAAGCTCCCCGAAGCCACTGCAGGTATGTACGACTTGCTTAACAATATGCCCGAATCGGAAAAACATTTCCTGAATGCCAAAGAAGCTATTATTGAAAAATTACGTACAGAACGCATCACTAAAGCATCAATACTTTTTAATTATGAACGTGCCAAAAAAATGGGATTAAACTACGACATCAGAAAAGATATTTTTGAAAAAATACCAAAGATGAGCATTGCCGACATAAAAGCTTTTCAGGAAAAATACCTTAAGAATAAAAATTATACATTATTGATTCTTGGTAAAAAAGACAATCTTAATATTGAAGAACTTAAAAAGTATGGTGAGGTTGAATTTCTCAGCTTAGAAGATATTTTTGCTTATTAAGGCAAGAGACTCAGAAGTAATAAAGGAAAAACTTTCATCCATATTTAATAAGAGAGCAGTATTTTTTTAGATTTCTCCCCCG
>CAZVOS010000078.1:0-8695 GCA_964628845.1 uncultured Bacteroidales bacterium
TGCGGTTCTCTGCGGTTAAATCCCTGCGGTTCTCTGCGGTTAAATCCCTGCGGTTCTCTGCGGTTAAATCTCTGCGGTTCTCTGCGGTTAAATTCCAACAAAACAAGGATTGAAACACGTTTGGTAAACAAATAAATACTGTCGTTCGACACTATAAAGCCCTCACAATCAAAATCGGTATTATTGGCTCCTGTAGGCGAAAAATCCGTTTGATTGGCATAAGCAAACAAAATGGTATCAATAATGGGTGCATTTAGTAACAAAGAGGCCTTTTCTATTCTCAATATTTTTTTAAGCCGTATATTAAAAGCGAGTTATCGTATTTTTTTGAGGGGTTTTTAATAACAATATAATAATCATTTCCCTTTAATGTTTCGAAATATACCCCATGTAAATGCAAGCCCTTTTGTTCTGTATCATTTGATTCTTTTACAACTATCTGCCCAGTTCCAGTAATAACTTTTACACTGCTCCCGTAATAAGGCGTAATGAAAAATGCCTGCACTTTGTGGCCGGGGTAATTGATACGTACGTATTGGCTGTCGGTTTGGGCTGCAAAAGTTTCTTCAATAATATCATTATAAAAATCCTTTTTAAGTTGTGCAATGGCCGATTCTTTTGCTTTTGCAAGTAACTCATCTTTTTCTTTTTGAGCTTTTTGTTGTGCTTTTTGTTGTGCTTTATCATCTTTTTCGCCAATGCAAACAGCCCAATAAACATTATTTTCCTTTTTTGATTCTTCCATAAAACGATAATCTCCTTTAGGAAGCTTCATTGAGCCACTGCACTGCCATACATTATTTTCGTAAGGGGTTACTTTTTGAGATAAGGTGATGTCTTTTTCATTGTTTTCGTCGTATATATAGAAAGCAGGGTCGGGATAGCTTGTGTAGGCATCCCAGCTTATTTCCATAGGGTCGCCTAATCTGAAGTCGCATCTTATTATATCATCATTTCCTTTACAGGTATTGAGGAGCCAGTGTCCGCTGTTTTTCATAATTTCGGAAGCTGCAATAATACGTTGAGACCAATAGTTCAGGGCTGGGTTTTCTACTGCTTTTATAGCAAGCATAATGGAGTAACCCTCTTTATCTTTGTTTTTACAGTCTAATTTTTTATTTTCGAATAAGCCGAATTCAAGCATAATGGGTTTTTCGGGGCATTTATCCGATATCAATCTGTAAGCATCCAAAGCCAAAGGGTTGTTATGTTTCGACATTTTATAATTACACCTGTTAAACTCACCTCCGGCAAGGAGTTCGGCCATATACTTCATGGTGGCTTTGGCGCTTTCGGCATTAGTGCCGGCATCGTAATACGAAACTGTGTAACACTGTCCATCGGGTGTTTTGATATAGGTGTTTTCGTAAAACCCAGTCAGTTCACGTCCGAGAGGTTGGTTAAAAATCTGATTGCCGTTAGCGTCTATACGGTTGTAATAGTTGTTGACAGTCATTTGGTTAAGGTACCAGAAGTAATGAATTATTTCGTATAATTTGATAAAATTATAGTTTTCAGTAATCAAATTATCTTCGCGTTTTAAGTCTGTTTTTTCATTTTTTTTGGTAAACTCTGCATGGGGTGTAAGGAAGAAGATGTCAGTTGCAGGACGGTATCCCTCGGGCATCTTCTCATTTTTATCTTTAGGGACAAAAAGTAGAAAAACATTTTCACCACCAAACATATTTAATTTAAATGAGGTAATACTAAAAACGGTATATTTTAAAATGTTTTTTTGAACAGCGGGGTCTTTTCTTTTTTCGGGTGTATTGATGGCTTCGGGCCAGTTCTTTTCGTTGGCATATCGCATAACTCGTATGGCTGTATTTCCACCATAAGTTAGATTATTAAATATGCTCTGAAGGTCATCGTTTTGTGTAATTTCATTTATACTTACAATAGGGCCTTTAATTTTGTAAAGGGCTTCAAAACGTTCCTGGCCTAACACATTGTTGGCAACACTAAATAACAGTATTACACTGTATAACAGAATTCTTTTCATGTTTATCGGATTTTAAATTTTTTGGAACAAATTTAAAAAAAATCATAATGTCAATATATTTTTACGAAATTTGTATTTCAAAATTTGTGTTAGTATAATGAGTAATTGTAAAAATTGGATACTAACATTATAAAAATGATAATGCGATACCTTCTCAATTTATTTCATGCGATAATTTGAAAAAAGAATGTCAATTAAAACATAAGACATGAGAAATCTAATTAAAAGTTTAATCTTTTTATTCCTGTTTATTTTGACAAATTCAGCTTCTAGCCAGGAGCTTGAGCAAATTTTCTTTGAAGGTTTCCGCAACAACAGTTTTATGTGGCCTACCCATACCAATCCTTACGATACTGTACTGCTTGAAAACAATACTTACCATATACGGCAAAATAAAACATTGAGTGAATATACGGTATGGGTGGACTGTGGCATAGAAGAAACAAAAGATTTCAAAATTGAAGCAAAAATAAACTTCATTTCTGCCACACTGGGCAGTTATGGTATTATTTGGGGGGTAAAAAATGAAAATAATTATGGCGCTTTTGTGGTTTCTGAAAATGGAAGGTTTATAGTTAAATATGTTAACGAAAGTACAATTACTCCTAAAGTTTACAAAAACGCCGATTGCTCTTTTATAAAAAAAACCAAAGAGTCTTCGAATATTTTAAAAATTAGAAAAAATAACGACACCCTTTCGTTTTATATCAATCATGGGCTCGTGTTTAGTATGCCATTCGTACACTTTTACGGGAATGGTGTGGGTTTTTATATTGACGGTGACATGAATATTGCAGTTGAATCGCTTAGCTTAAGTGCACAAAGGGAAAATAAACTGACGGCTGATACAACAGGCATATTATTTAAAAAGGTTTTCAGAGAACACTTTAGAAACAACGATAATAATTGGGAGCTCCGAAACGACAATAATGTAACAGGCGAAATTAAAAATAGTTTTTACTGCTTACATAACAAGCAGGAAAACATAAGCTATACAAGCCGTAAAGATGTATCAATACCCAACGACAAGGATTTTATGATTCAATGCCGTACAGTTCTGATATCAGGTAAATTAAATGCAGGTTACGGCTTATGCTTTGGTAATACTGCAACAAAGATTTCGTACCGGCTTACTATTGCCACTGAGGGCTATTTTTTGTTATATAAAATCGAAAACAACAAGGATGTAATAATAAGAAAATGGTCACCCAGTACGGCTGTGAATATGGGTTATTCTGTTGAAAATATTTTTACTGTCCTGAAAAAAGACAGGACACTCCATTTTTATATTAATTCAGCACTGGTACATACAGTTAACAATTTTAAAGATTCTATTAATGAGGTGGGTTGCCTTATCGAAAGCATCGCTAATGTCAGATACGATTATATAAATGTATCAGTTTCGGAACGTTAAAAGTAAAAACCAATAAAAATAAATAAATATATGAAACTTATACTTAGTCTTCCACTGCTCCTCATTCTTTCCTGTGGTTCACCAAATATTAAAACCGAAGATGATACAGCCGTTTACACAGTAAATCTTCCTAAAAAGCACGAAATTACTAAAAACGATTTTCACCAAATTATTACCCTTGATACATTAAAAACATCCATATTCTTGATTTTGGGGTGTTTACAACAGTGTCAACAGTTGCTCTTTCCCGAGCTGAAAAGCCCGACAGTGTGCTTATAAGCCAACACCTCAATGCCGGCGAAAGGCAGCTTATTGACATTACACCTTGGGGTAAGGGTATGTATAGGGTTCAGTTTACGGCTATTGCTGAGTCGTGTGGTTTTACTATTGAAATAAAGTAAGGCAAGCTTTTAAAAATTATTAAATTTGTTTAAATTTAAAACCAAATATATGGCAGAATTAAAAACCAAACAAAATGATGCAAACATTAATGAATTTATAAACATGTTTGCCGATTCAGAACAAAAGAAAAAAGACAGTTTTGAAATTATTAAATTAATGCAGGATTTATCTGGCTGTAAACCCAAGATGTGGGGCAATTCAATAATCGGATTTGGTTGCTTTCATTATCAATCTGAAAAAAGCCGTCAGGAGGGCGATTGGTTCCTTGTTGGCTTTTCACCACGCAAAGCTGCTATTTCATTATATATATTAATTTATACTGGCTGCAAGGAACAAGAAGAATTGCTAAAATATTTAGGAAAATTCAAAATGGGAAAAGCTTGTATATATGTAAAAAAACTATCAGATATAAATACAGACATATTAAAAAAGATTATTAAGATGACTATTGATTTTCATAAATCAAGAGACACTTCCTGCGAGGTGAAAAAAGCATAAAACAAATTATATACAATATGAAACGCATACTTATTTTTATCAGCTTATACTTCATTATAAATTCAATAGAAGCACAGATAACACAAGCATATGGAAGTCTTATTTTTGAAGACAGCATCAGCATGCTACCCCAAAGTAATTATATTGTCATCCCCGATTCATCTGCAAATATTTGGGAAATTGGCATGCCCGACAAAGTATTTTTCGATGCGGCACATATTTCAGATGTTGCCATTATGACGGACACCAACGATTACTATACTGCAGGGTGCAACGACTACTTCTATCTTTCAATACCCTACCCCCAACCTGATTGGTGGGGAGAAGGCATCCTCTCTTTTTACCATAAGTTCGATACCGACACCTTGACTGATGGATGCCTTATTGAAGTGTCGTATGATAATGGCAATACCTGGCTTAATGTTATAGATGATGTGAACCATATAAATACAGTATTTTTAGGGCTGTATGGAGATACATTGAATAATGGGGATTACGCATTTTCGGGCAAGTCGAACGGATGGCAATATGTAGAATTATACTGGTTTTGGATTGCTATGGTTAAAGAAGATGCCCCAAAAATGCTTTTCGACACACTGATGGTAAAATTTCAGTTTACAAGTGATAGTGTAAACACAAATAAAGAGGGCTGGATGCTCGATGATATTGTTTTCAGAGGATATGAAGTTATTGGTAATATTTATAAAACTGAAAACCCAGATATTAGGGTTTATCCTGTGCCATCTTCTAATGAAGTTATATTCGAATCAGTTAGCAACTCACTTGAGGGTTCAGATTACATCTTATTTGACATTACAGGGAAAATAGTTAAAACAGGAAAAATAAGCACAAACAGTATCAGCATCAAAGACTTAAAAAGTGGCTTGTATTACTATAAGATTATTTTTAATGAAGAGGTTTTTAGGGGAAGGATTGTTAAGGTTAAGGGTTGAGGTTGAGGTTGAGGTTGAGGTTGAGGCTGAGGTTGAGGCTGAGGTTAAGAAAATTCAATATAACTGATGGGTTAACCCAGGGGCATCGCCCTGAAATATTTGTAATAAATCTATGTTATAGTGTTATCAGGTACAGCGCACCGTCATATTAATCCTGCAATTTATCAAAAAATTCGATGACATACTCTTCCTTATAGTCAATCCCATATTCTTTAAGAAAACTGAGATGTAACAGTTCTAATAAAATGTTCCGTTGACCAAATAAATAATTTTACCCCAACTTCATGGCCCTATCTTTGCTCATTTTACACCAACCAATACAAACAAAACACATGAAAACGCTCATCATTTTTATCATTCCATTCCTCTCCCTGTCGCTTCGGGCGCAAGACACCAGCAACCTCTTTGTGAATTACGACGGGACTATGTCATTTACAGTTCTCACAAAAAAAGACACTTTGCATATATGGATGTATCCCAATGGCAAAAAGGAATCGGAGTTCCGTTGCAGTGGTGGCGAAAGCTCTGGTGTTTACACCCGTTGGCACGACAACGGCAAGCTGATGTGGGTTAAAAATATCGTAAACTCAAAAGAGAACGGTCTTGCCAACTATTACAACAACAAAGGTGTGAAAGTTGGCTCATTTAATTACAGTAATGGTGTGATTAGCGACACATTTTTTTTGAAAAGTGGCACACATATCGTTTTTGGAAAAATCACAAGCTCTTCAAAAGTGTATGGCGGAGCCGTACGTGAGGACGGAAGCTCCGATATATCGGAATATATAGGGCCTTCTGCCCATTGCGCGATGTATGCGGCTCTGGTCGATTCCTTAAAGAAACCTGTACTGGTAAGCCGTTTTAAAACGGATTATATGGGGCATTTCTTCTTAGTTGTACCACCCGGCTTAATCAGCTTCTTCCCTGAAGAGTTAAAAATCGAAACAATCCAGCCCTGTCAGTTTTTTATTCCTCCAAGTGCCGGTGGCAGCTCATTTTCTGCATGGAAAGAAAGTGCACCACTTCGTATCGAAAAAAATACAGCCTTATATCATGTTGAGTTGCAACATTCGTCAGTGGGGTATGCCCCCTGAGTGTATCAAATAATTAATAATTATGTTTTATTATTTGCTGAAATCAGTTACTGAGTGTGGTTTTGGGCAACTTACTGTCGTGATAGACTATTAATCAGCAGAAAAAGTATCCCACACCATGCCACTTGTCCAACCTCCATTCACCTGATGTAATTCAATAATGCCCATATTCATATCGTTCATACTTGGCGTGATAATTATTTTCAGGTCTTCGATTCCTGTTCCAAAATTAAATACGGTTAAACCTCCGCTACCTAGAGTTCCTGAGGTTCTTATGCCATTGAGATATGCAACCCATTTAAGACCATTTGAACTGGTACATCTCAATTGAATTCGGCCTGTGACACCAACAGTTTCAACAACTCCGGTAGCAAAAGTATGAAGTATTGCGCTTGCTCCTGGTCCTGAAGAGAATTGCAACCACTCAGTGTGCACTGCCTGATGTTTACCATCAACCATATCAGCATTTAAGTTTGCAGCTTTAGTTGTAGAAGTTACAACAACAGGAGGTGTCCCTGTTGTTACTGTTGAAATCAACTGTCCATTGGTATTTATATTTCCATTAACATCCAGTTTTTGAGCAGGATTTGTAGTGCCTATCCCTACATTGGTGCCATCATTATATAAAGTGCTGTTTGCAACCCAGGAGGTACCATCATGACGTAAGGTTTTTCCTGTGCTTCCCTCAGGCACCGATGGAGCTTCCTGCCAGGTTGCATTACCTAAAGCGTCAGAAGTAAGTACTTTTCCTGAGCCCGGGCCGCCGGCACCTTCAAACCTAAGTGTTCCTGTAGTGTGTAATTGTGCAGAAGGTGTTGTTGTGCCAATACCTACATTACCAGCATCATCAATAAACATTCTGTCGTTTCCAGCAGTACCAAATCTGATACCTTCCGTCTCGTGATTCCAGATCATACCCACACCATCAGCAGCATCAAATCCGACAAAAAAGCCATCTGTTCCTGATGTTCCCGTAACTGAAGAAGTATATCTGGTTTTAGGCCAGGGTTGACCAGCGCCACCATGAATATGGAAAATATCTTCAAAGTTTGGTATAACACCAATACCTATACGTGTCCCGTCATTTATAAAGTTGCTGCTGGCTACCCAGTTGGCTCCATCATGGCGTAAAGTTTGATTGGTAGCTCCAGTAGGCAAGGAAGGAGATGTCAGCCATGTTAAAAAACCGGCACCATCAGTTCCTAAATATTTGTTTGGAGTAGCTGTACCATCTAAAAACATTTTTCCTGTAAGGTATAAATCTTTATATCCCAGCAAAGGGCCGCCCAGATTATACATATCAGGTGAATCAGGTACGGCATCTCCTTCAAAAACAGCCGCATAATTAAGCATGCCCAGCTTGGTACCGAAACCGTTATAATATGCATATAAAGCATATGATGTATGACCTATTCTGGTGTAATTTGATGGATCATAATTAACTTGCAATGTTCCCAGCGGTGCATTGGTGTTAATACCAACCTTTGTTCCATCATTGTAAATAAGGCTGCTAGTCACCCAATTGGTACCGTTATGCCTTAATGTCTGCCCGGATAAACCTGTTGGAAGAACATTGCTATTCCAGTTATTTATATGGGTATTGGTTATCCCAAACGAAGGACTTGCCGAAAAAACCGGATCTGTTTCAGTGTAGCTTGTTAGAAATTCGGAAGCGTGTTTGCCGTCAAGCATATCAGCATCAAATCCATTTCCTGAACCTGTATACAATCTTGCATTTGGAAATTTTGCATTGGCATCAAGGGGGTAAAGATTATTTGCAGTTGCAACAGACGACGCATGGATGCCATCAACATAATCCACATTTAAATTATCAACTTTTGTTGTAGATGAAATAAACATAGGTGGCCATCCTATCGGAACTGAAGACGTGATAAACCCCCATGTATTAATTCCTGTTTGCGCTTCAATTGGATTTGCAACTACTAGGTCTTGAATTGTAATAACTACTCCGTTATTAAAAAGGTTATTTTCAGCTACCCATGATGTGCCATTATGTCTGAGTGTTTGTCCTAAGGTTCCGGCAACTAATGGCCCTGTAGCACCTGTAGGTCCACCTGGACCCTGATATCCAAGTTGAAATGGTATTGAATTAGTAGCATAAGTACGACGAAAATAAAAGGTTAATATAGTAGGTATTTGTGGATAAAATACGGGAGTATACGCATTATAACTTATTTTTAGTTGTAAATTTGACGAAGATGAGAATACAGTATATAATGGTAGAACCAATGGTATGTTTAACAATGTTGGAGTATTGTTAGAAGAATTAAACGTATTAAAATCTCGTGATAATTGTTTCATATCATAACCA
>CAZVOS010000079.1:0-8657 GCA_964628845.1 uncultured Bacteroidales bacterium
AAGCACTCCTTTTTTAGAAAAAATAGCATTCAATGGTAAATCTTTTATTGAAGATATATTTTGATTTGGATTATGCCATATAATATCACTAATATTTTTCCCTTTATAATTTTTGTAGAGAAAATTTATTAATTGATTTTTAGTAATTTTAGCATAATAAGCTAGGCTGCTCCAATCATTAGAAGGTCCAGAATCTCCATAATCTATCTGCATATAGCTATATTTTAGTTTTGATAAATATGCTAAATATGTAAGAGATTTGTCCATGTTATATTCTTTATAAAAATCTATATTTAATATACGCTTCAGTGCTGGAATTACACTTGAAAGAGAATTAAACGACATCCCTAGATATCCCGTTGATTCAACACTGCTGCCATCCTTAAGAAGATATTTTTCCAAATATCTTCTTAAAGTTTGGATAAGAGCTATAACATAATTAATAAATTTTTCTTTTTTTACATCATTTATAATAGCTAATCCAGATAAAATTGCACCGCTTAATATATGTGCTTCCCAATTACTTGACTTGGCAGGAATACGATCATGTAAACAATATTCTTTATAGGTTGGAATAATAATTTTATCTATAAAAAACTGTGCTATTTTTTTTCTCTCATTTAAAGTCAGTTCAGAAGAAATAATATCATAAGCAAAGGCTAATTTTTGACTTACTTCACCTGTTGGATAATAAATAAATTGGCCATGTTTTTCAATCCAAGGATGATTAAACTTTTTCCACGAACTCATACTCAATAATGTACTTTTAACTTTTTCTAACGCCTCTTCTTTTTTATCCATATAGTAAATAAAAGCATTTAATTGAACCATTTCAGCAGCAGGTTCAATTGATTCAAAATATTTACCCGCTGAAAATAAAAAAAAGTTATCATCTAATTTTTCGATATCGCCCTGATTCCTTACAACAACTTTCTCTCTAGTTTTATCGGCATATTTTTTTAGATATTGATAAATTTCATCTATTTCTTTATTTTTAAAGTATTGCTTAAAAATTTCTCTATCTTCTTCACAAAAATATAGAAAAGGAGATTTTTTATTTTCTATTTCTAACGGAAGTTGTAAAACATCATATTTTTTTGAAATTACTACATTCCCAGACTTATCTTTAGCACTTATTTGTAATTTCCAAATACCAGGCTTACCTTTATCAAAAACACTAATTCTTTTCTTTAAAAGTTCCCCTGAATAAAGTAATTCCTCTTGAAATAACACTTTTCCATTGGGAGTCATTAATTCAACTATAAGTTTACTTATAAAACTTTTAATATAATTTGGAACATCAATATTGATAAATAGGGTGTCTCCTGGGAAAAATGTTTTCTTAATATAAGCTTCTCCGTATTGAGGATGTTCCTCATATTCTGGCTCAGTTAAAATTGGTTCATAAGGACGTAATGCTTCAATACAGACATCATCTATTTTTAACTCATAGGTCTCATCAGGATATTGGCCTTGAATTTCTGCCTCAATAAATACAGAAAGAATCTGGAGAGTTTTATCTGCATTTACCCTATCTTTTAGGCAGAAAGAAAATGTTTGCCATGAATCTTTTATTGGTTTCTTTTGCACAGATTCAATATAATGACCATCAACCGAGACAAAACAAAAACGAATCTGATTTACAGTTTCATATGATTTTAAATGGAATTTAAATTTAACTGAACAATTAGAATTAATCCAGAAGTTTACTTTCTTAATAAAACCTAAACGAGCAATTCCTGGATAATATGCTTTTTTACAGCACCAAAGAACATAATTTTCTTTTCCTTGATTAATTTCTTTTTTTGGTGAAATAAAAGGATTATAGCCATAATCTTGCACTGATGGGTAAGAAGTCCATCCTGAAAATGTACCGTCTTCAAATTTATCTCTTAGTTTATATTGATTTAAAAACTTAATTGACATATCTTTTATCAACGCTCCCTTTTTGCAACTTTTATACTCTATCTTTTTGTTTTCTAATTCTTTTTTAACATCATTAATCTAAAATTTAATTATTTTCTTAAACAAGCAGAGTCTAATAATAAGGCTCTGCTTGTTTTTTATAATTATTTCTCAAAAAATATTTTTATCAATTCTTATAGTAGTTTTTGCTCTGTGTTTCCAATTTTTCAATAAATTTTTCTGCGGTTATTTTGCCCCAAATCAAGTCATCATCTAATGGAAGAAAAACGGACATGAACCAATCTATAACAGAAGGATCCTCAAGATTATAATTCCTTTGTACAGCAACAGAACCTTCCATAATTTCTGCCATTCCATCTAATGGTACTGCCATACCCTTAAGACATGAAGGTGTTAGGGCAATATCTACCTGCCCTAAAGCTACCTTTTTACTGCATGCATATTTAATAAACTCCATTGCTGCAGGTATATGTTCAATATTAGCCTTACTGGGTATTACATAATTGTAGCACCATACCTCCACTTCTTTAGGATTGCCTTTACCCCCTTTAATTTCAGGCATACCAAATACACCAACACTAAAATCCTCTGGCATTACATTGGAAACCTCAGCGAGTACATGCGATGCATTTAAAATCATTGCACCAAATCCTTGAGACCAATCTACTTGAGATCCGGGCCACGCAGAACCCTCAAATCCTTCTATAAAAAATCCTTTATCTCTAAGTTCAACTATCAATTGCGCAGTTTTTAAAAAATCCGGATCATCCCAGGAGGTTCCAGGTTTATTGGCAGCAGTATTATAAAGTTTTTCAGTTCCTGCAATTCTAGAAGCAATATTTGTAAAATACCACGCATTATAAGAACCAATTGTCCCATCCTGACACAGAGGAGCTATTCCATTATCCTTGATAATCTGACAAGCATCTAAGAACTCTGACCATGTCTTAGGAGTATTTAAACCTAAATCTTTAAAAATCCTCTTATTATAGAGAAATCCACATATAGTAAGATCACGAGGAGCACAGTAATACTTCCCTTCAGCATAAGTCCTTGTACTATCTAAAACTTGCGGAATAAATGAATCTTTAAAAGTCATCTCCTGATCATATGCTTTCTGATTCATTAATTCATCTAGTGGATATAAAAGCCCTTCTATAGTTAAAGCATCCATTATTCCCGTATTCTGTACAAATACATCCGGAAGCCCCTCACCAGATATTAGGAGTGGTCTTACTTTTTGGAGTATTTGATGTCCTGCAAAAAATAAATCAACCTTAATATTGGGATGTTCTGCTTCGAAACCTTCTTTAACCGTTTTTAAATATCCTGCCTCTAATTCTGTTTCTTCCCTAAATGACCACACATCTATAGTAACTTTTTCTGCTGCCGAACTAAATAAACTAAACGATACAATCAAAGCTACTATTAAAAATAAAGATCTTAAAAACTTACTTCTATACATTTTAATTACTCCTTTCTTAATTTGAATTCTTTTTTAACAATTCTTAAGACAATTCTTTTATAAAATTACCTCCTTTAACTTTTATTAATACTCCTTTGCAAAAATTCATTTCTCAAGCATGGAGTACCCCATTATTATTTACTTACCTATTTCTTACCTTTTTTGCTTTAATCCTTTTTGCTAAACTTTTTTCACTAAGTTATTCCTTAATTTTTTACTGCTCCTGCAGTCAGTCCTGAAGTAATTCTACTTTGCATGATTATAAATAATATTACCGTCGGTATTATACATATAATGACTCCAGCAAAAAGGGTTGTCCAATCCCCTCCATAATTTTGCGCAGCTTGAAGTTTGGCTAAACCAAGAGGTACTGTAGCTTTTTTCACATCAGTAACTAAAACTAAGGCTAAAAAGAACTCATTCCAGATTGAAAATATATTTAATATAGAAACTGTAATTACACCAGGCATAGATAGTGGTAAAATTATTCTCCAAAAAATAATAAATTCTGAACATCCATCAATTAATGCTGATTCCTCTATTTCCTTAGGAATAGTTTTCATATATTCTGTTAATAAAAAAATACTAAATGGAATAATAAGCGCAATATAGGCTAAAATTAGTCCAATTCTGGTATTAATTATTCCCATATTGCTTAATAAAATATAGAGAGGTATTATAATAAGTGGAACAGGGATAGCCAATCCAGCTATAAACAAAATATACATAAACTTACTCGTTCGAAATTCTAATCGAGAAAAAGAATAACTTGCTGATGCAGATACCAACACTGCTAAAAACACAGAAATGGCAGTTACAATAATGCTATTAGTAAAAAGATTGTTAAAATGTCCTATTGACCAAGCTTTAACATAATTTGTTAAACTAAAAATATTTGGTAGTGCCCATACACTTTTAAATAGTTCCCGATTAGTTTTAAAGGAGGAAAAAAATATCCATCCAAAAAAAATAAAACTTATAATTATAAACAAAAATAGGAATAAATAAATAAATAAATTACCTTTACCAATCTTTTTCCTTTTTTTATCATTTTTCATATTATCACCCCTTTCTATTAATGATTCCCATTAATAATGAGTTTTATTAATACTGTATTTCCTTGCGTGAAATTAAACGAAAATATAATATAGAAAAGCCTACAGAAAATAAAAATAACAGTACTGCTACAGCTGTTGCATATCCAAAACGGAAATTAGCCGATTGACAACCAAAGGCTAATTTAAAAACGTAAGCAGCTACTACATACGGTCTACTACTTAGACCTCCTCCCGATAATGCCCATATCACTCCAAATATTTTAAACGCAGAAATAATCCAATAAAGTAATGAGGTAATAAAAACGCCATGTAATAGCGGAAACAGTATTTTAGTAAAAACTTGCCAATTGTTAGCCCCATCAATAATAGCTGCCTCTTCATAAACATTAGGTATGGATTCCATACCCGCTAAGAGAAGCAATGTGTAAAAACCTGTTTGCATCCAAAATATCACTACAATCATTGCTGGTATAGCAAATTCTGGGAAACCTAACCAAGGCTTGGCTAAGTTTCCCAGCCCAATTGCTCTTAAAGTACTATTTAATAGACCCCAACGACCATTATAGATAAATGTCCAACCTACACCTATTGCTATATGACTAATAGATATAGGTAAAATTATTATAGTTTTAAAAAAACTCTTTCCTTTAATCATAAATCGGCTAAAAACTGTTGCAAAAAATAAAGATGTTGCAAAAATCAATATTCCACCAACTATAATAATAACAACTGTATTAATTGCTGAAGACCAAAATGTACGATCACTCAATAATATTTCTTTAAAGTTTGCCAATCCTATAAATTGTTTATTTATACCTAAACCTGTCAATTTAAAAAAGCTGAGATGAAATGATTCGATAGCTGGATATAGAAAAAATAATACATAAATAAACAAAGCTGGTAAGAAGAATAAACTTGCATTTATCCAATTTTTTTTTCTCATATTAATACATCTCTCCATATTCTGTTTAAATATTCTTTACAAGTGAAATAACTTTTCTACTTTATCTATCTCGTTTTAAAAACTTTTTTATTTTTATATTAAAATGTAAAAACATAACTACGCTCAGGACCTATACTATCTAATTCTATTCTAAAATGGAGCAATGCTAACTTTTTCCACCTTACCTGAAATTATTGAGCGATGAATAGCATCTAGTGCTGCCGTTGTCCGCCATCCTTCACATTCAGTAACAATAGGCTTCCTATCTTCAATAATATCCTTTACAAAACTATTTATACAGGAAGGGAAAGCTCCCTGGTATTCACCAAAAACCTTACAATTCAAGAACGAGCGAGGCCATTCTAACCCATCCTTACTACTCATCTCAATTGCTTCTGCTTTACGATCTAAATGAATATGCCCCTCAGTTCCAATTACTTCCATAAAGGAATCTGGCATAGCAGGGTGAGTATTGGGATAAATCCACACTGCTTCAAAGGTTGCATATGAACCATTTTCATATTTCACTTGTGCTTGTATAGCATCATAAGTATCAATACCCCTAGCAACTAAAACTTTTTTTGTACCATATGCATGAGCTTCTATAGGATTGCTATTAAACCACCATGACATTAAATCAATATCATGGGAAGATAAAAACCAAGCTGGAGTAGAACGTCCGGCCCATGAAAGCATTTCAGTAGGTACAAAGATAGGATTATTCTTTCTGGCATATCCTACCATTGGTTGACCAATTTTACCCTCTCTAATCATTCTCCAAGTTTCATGGTAGGGTGACAACCAACGATGATTAAAACTGACCTGAAATTTTAAACCTGTTTTTTTCACCATTTTTACAATATCACTCGCTTCATTTATATCTGTTGTCAATGGTTTCTCCACGGCAACGTGTTTCCCTGCCTTTAATGAGTCCATAACAGGCTTATAGTGTGACCAATCAGGCGTAGCGACATAAACAGCATCGAGCCTTTCCTTCTCCAACATGTCCTCATATTTTTTATACCTCTTTGGGATACTTAATTCATCTGATGCATCATTCAATGTTTTTTCATTTAAATCAGCCCCAGCAACAAGTTCAACATTAGCATTCCTTTCTAAAACGTGACCAGAGCTTTTACCCATAATTCCTAACCCAATCATTCCAAACCTAACTTTCATCGCATCTCCTTTTTATATTATTCTATTAATCGAATCATCTTTTCTTGAGAACTTATCTATTTACTTTTATTTTAATTCTTAGTCGCTGGACTCCTTGTGGATCAATTACTTTTCCAGGATGATGTTTTTCACCCGGCTTAATAACAAGAAAGTCTCCTTCTTTAACAATTAATTTCTTCCCATTTATATAATATTCGCTTTCTTCACCTCTCATATAATAGAAAATTTCAAACTCATCGTCATGTGTATGTACTTCTGCCGGATTATATCCAACCGACAAGTGATCAACTCCAAAAACTACATCTTTCGGTAATTCCTCTGCAGGAAGATCATAACAACATTCTCCTGTCTCCTCTTTGAGCGACATTGCCTCTTGAAAGCTCTCTTTAATATTTTTTTGAAACATTACTTTTACCCTCCTATTTTTTTATAATAACTAATTTAGAACTTTTTCCAGTATTTATAATATATTTTATTTCTAAATACTTTAGTATTTATTTTATAAATTTCCTTTTATTACTTTTCTATCTTGTTTCCCTAGTCATCTTTCTCTATTATAGAAAATGTTTCTATATCTTATATCGCTTATATTAAGTAAGCTGAATTTTATTTTTTTTAAATATTTATAGCAAGATGGTTACTAACATTTTAAAAGTAAAGTTTTAAAAATAACTTATATAATAATATTCTTATCTTTGCACTCTCCCCGAACCTGTTCCTTCAACCAAACTTTTTACCTCCTCCACTGATATCAAAGGTAAGTCACCGGGGATAGAATGCATCAAGCAAGATGCCGCTACTGCAAATTCAATAGCTTCTTTATCATTGGCCAAATTGTTTATACCGTAGATTAAACCGGTAGAAAAGGTGTCTCCAGCCCCTACTCTATCCACAATGTTATGAATTTCATATTTCTGAGAAGCCAGAAATTCTTTACGATTATTAATTACTGCAGACCATCCATTGTAATCTGCAGAATGGCTTTCTCTTAAAGTTATGGCAATTTTCTTGATGTGGGGATACAGATCCAAAATCTTTTCGGTTAATTCTTTATATTTGTTAACCTGAAGTTCTCCTGATTCCACATCAATATCCACTTTCACTCCGAGAGATTTCTGGCAATCTTCTTCATTCGCAATAATGATATCCACATATTTCACTAATTCTCCCATAACCTCCAGAGCAGATTTTCCGTATTTCCATAATTTTTTTCGAAAATTAAGATCACAGGAAACGGTCACCCCTTTTTCTTGTGCTTTTTTTACTGCTTCCAGGGAAAGCTCTGAAGCAGAAAGCGAGATAGCGGGGGTAATTCCGCTAATATGAAACCAATCGGCGTCTTTAAATACTTCATCCCAATCGATATCTCCAGGGTTCGCTTCGGCAATGGCAGAATGAGTACGGTCATAAACCACCTTAGAGGATCTCTGATTGGCTCCTGCTTCTAAATAATAGATGCCCAGTCTGTCCCCTTTTCTCACAATCAATGAAGTATCAACATTATGTCTTCTTAATTCACCGATACATGCATCTCCGATAGGGTTATTGGGGATAACAGAAACGTAGGCTGAATTTATACCGAGTCGGGATAATCCAACTGCCACATTTGCTTCACCACCCCCAAAGGTAGCTTCCAGAAGAGGGCTTTGAAAAAATCTCTCAGCGTTTTGAGTTTTAAGCCTTAACATAATCTCACCAAAAGTAATATATTTTTTCATAATCTTCTCCAATTTAATTATTTTTGTAAAAGATGAACGGCAAAACCGGATATTTCCTTATCCAGGTAAATGGCTTTATTCAGGTAAATAGCTTTCAACTGACCATTTTTTTCTTTGACTGTTTCTGAAAGCACTGAAATCCCCTTCATTTCCAGGTAAAATATAGCCCTATTAATATCATTAGTCGAAATGGCAATATGGCCATGTTTTCCTAAGTATTTGGTTTTCATTATTTCAAAACTTGAGGCAGCAAAAATAGAACTGTTCCCATCTTTTACCGGAAAATGAAACATTTGTGACAATAAATTGGCAGACTGAAGGGCATGATCATTATCTTCCTCATTTATCCCCAGGTGGGCAAATTCAAA
>CAZVOS010000080.1:0-8632 GCA_964628845.1 uncultured Bacteroidales bacterium
AAGAGTATGGTATAAGAAGGATAATCAATGCTAAACAGTGCATCATAAAAGCGTGCAAAGTCATACCTTAGCCCAGCATTGATAAGGAAATTATCAGATAACTGAAAATCATCCATCACATAAACTGCATAATTATCCATTTTACCTGTGTTGCGAATTATATCTGTTGAGGTAAAATAAGTATCTGTTCCATCCACACTGCCATTTTTAAGGTTTAAGCCCGCCCCAATTTTATGTTTTTTCAATCGAAAATATGTAAAATCGCATTGAAAGCCCCTGTCCCCTCTAATGGCATCTGCTTCGTAAAGTTTATACTCTCCTTCGTTCATATATTCATAAATGCGGTAATAGTTTTCAAATGTATTATATGCGTGTGTCTGCCATTTAACAAATTCACTACTGCCCGAATATCTAAGAAGTCCTTTATAGGTAAGGTGTTTTGAAAAAGCGCCATAATTGTCAAAGACCTGAACACCATTACCTCTCATGTCGTCATAAAATGAAAATTGGGCTTCAATATTTTGTGTATTTTTAAAATTATACCCTGCTTTAAGCAATGTATTTAACTCCTTTAAATAAGTTGGAACTAAAATAGTATCATCAATAGTTTTAAAAATATCAGGTGTGGTTATATAGCCCTCACTCTTCCTACCAAATCCGTTAATAAGCCAATACCAATTATTAAGTGAATCATTTTTATAAATTCCTGAGAGACTCATGTTTGAAGAAATGGTATTTAAACTTCCGTAACTCATCTGAATATCACATTCAAAAGGTTTTTCTGGTTTTTTTGAAGTCATTTCAATAACACCACCCATGGCACCACTGCCATATTTGGCACTCCCCGGTCCTTTTATAATTTTAACTTGTTCGATGGTATTTTTATTTAAAAGGTTCCAGTTAACAGAGCCCTCATCAGCTTTATTCAAAGTTACACCATCAAGAATAACAAGGGTGCGGGACTGTTCATTTGCTGGTAATCCACGCATAGTAATAATAGTTTTGGATGAAAATATCCCCGTAGTATTATCACAGCTTACGCCAGTGCTATAATCTAAAATGTCGTTAATCTGTTGAACAGGGGCAATCGCTATTTCAGAAGCAGTTATCAGACTAATACGCCTTGGCTGTTTAAGGAGAAGCTCTTTTGGCGCAGTAATCATAAAAGTATTAGAAGTAATTACGGAATCTTTTAAACTAATTTTATAAAAATGTTTATTTGATTTATTAATATCAATCTTCTTTTCATAAGTATTATAACCCAAGTAGCTTACATTAAGTATATATTGACCATAATTAATTTCCGTTATTTTAAACCTCCCTCCTGCATCGGTAGATGTGGCTTTATTAATTTCTTTCAAAATTACATGGGCATTCATCAGCGGATTTCCAGTATGTGCATCAGTAACAATACCTGTAATTTCTGTTTTTTGTGAGAAAATCAATAGGGTGTTAAAGAAAAAAAATATTAACAGAACTTTTTGCATTAAACCGTAATATGCATAAATTTAAAATTATTGTTGAATTTTAAGTGCAAATTCTATTAAACCGGCATCATTTTCATCTGCATTAATAACTTTTATGAGTCCTAATTTGCCAGCTGCCGTTTTAAACGGAATAATTTTTCCAGTAGTGGCATATTTAAATTTTTTCTTCCCCCAAATATCATGGTATGATACAATAAGAAGACTGTCGTTCTGTGCTGAATCAAAATCAGCGGATGTTAAGGATGTATTATTTCCATTGTCGAGACTGATATCCCAAAGGGTGTAATTTCTTGTTGTCCAGTTAATAATCTGTGGATAATACGTCTGGGCATCTGTACTAAAATTATCCATTTCGCCAGGCGAAGAAAAAACTGCTGCTGGAGGAGTATCGTCATTTTTAAAATAACACAATATATCTATTTCCTGCTGATGTGCTGTTGATGAATCGGATTTACATATGAAACCTGTCATAGGATTTAGAAAATGACCATATGCATTATTATTTTGAAAACCTAAGGTGAGTGATGGGAAGTAATATATACCACCATAGGCCGAGTTAGGGTCTTTATATACCGTTAATGTCAGCTCGGCCGTCATGCGATTCCTGTCCATAACTGTAAATTTCCAAAGAGCCACATCTTCTACATTCTGATAAAAAACTTTGTCTATGTCTAAATAATCAGAATATAAAGCCGTATCCATCATACTTATAACCGCACCATCAGTCATGTGCTTTTTTATTGTAAAATTTGTTATATTACCGCTCGTACCTCTGGCTGTTATACCAAAAAAAAGACTGTGTCCAACCTCAACAGTATCACCGTTAAGTGTATATAATGAGCCCGTTTTAAAGCTTATAACAGGTGGATATAATTGTTCTTCTCTTTTGCAGCCAGCAAAAATTGAAAGTAAAACTAAAATTAACAGATATCTTTTCATAAATTTTTTTTTAAACAATAGTAAAAATATAAATAAAATCGATTTAATATATTGAAAAATAACCTGAGAGGAAAATGAATTCCAATCAGGCTATTTAACTTTTGGAAAATAAACAAACCTTATTTAACAATCAGTTTTGTTGTGTATATAGCAGCATCTGTTTTTGTGAACTCAACAAAATAAATACCGCTTTCAAAACCATTGAAATAAATAAGCTCTTCATTAACTTGCTCTGATTGATAAATACATGAACCAAGCAAGTTATAAATCTTAATATTTTTAATATTTTTATTAGCTTCAATAGTAAAATAACCTTGTGAAGGGTTGGGATAGATATTGATATTATTCAACACATGTTCATTTACCCCAGATATAAGCTCACCAGTTATAACAATATCGTCTATTTTTGAAATACCTGTAGCCAATAGCGGAGTGCCATTAATATCCAGATTTGATGTTTGTATCCATCGCAATGACACATTGCTGCTCTGGTTTTCGCATGCAACAGGTAAATCAACACCATCTAATACGCCTGTAGTCCAATCATTAGCACAAGTTATTACCCCGTTTGCAAGGTCTATCCAAGTTGTTGTACCTGGTAATTTATATTGTACTTTAAAATCCCTTGGCCCAGGATTATTTCCCCCTCCTGATTGTTTTGAATATAATTTTAAATTCTGGTAACCAGTTGATTTAAATTTAATCATCCAGAAAGCAGAATCAGCTCCATTTTCTAATCCAACTACTTTTGCACATTTATCAGGCGAGCCCAAAGAACCATTTGTGGTATAATCAATAGGTATTGACGGTGCTTCAAGACCATATTCACAACTGATAAAGCGGCTTGCATTTAAAGAAATAGCAACGTCAACCAATGAATCAGCACTGCCACTGGGGAAAGTCCATGCTTCTAATGTGTCCTGTTGCCCTCTTACATTTAAACTGATAAAAATTACAGTTACAAAAAGAAATAGTAAATTTTTTAATTTCATAGGTAAAATTTTTAATTAGTAAAAAAATATTTGTTTCGATATGAATTGTATTTCATATCGCAAAAATACTATTTTTTTTTATCATCTACTATTTTTTTTATTTTTTTATAAAAATTCATAAGAACCACTTACAATATAAAATAAAATGATTCTAATATCCATTCATATTATTATTGAATCGCTAATTCAAATTTTAAAAGCACAGGGCATTTATTTTTTCACCACTAAGAAGTTTATAGTTATTATATTTGCATAGAATAATTATTAGACATGCAGTTAGTTAAATTTGTATCAGCTTTTGATTTTGTCATACTTCCCTTTTATTTGCTTTTTTTTTATCTGATTGCTCGCAGGAAGCAGAAAAAAATGATAGAAACAAGACCTGAATATAAATATTACACTTCGGGAATGATGGTAAGAATTTTTACGGGTGTTTTTTTTAGTATATTTTATTATTTATATTATGAGGGCGGGGATATGACTGATTATTTTATGGGTGGCTTTTCACTGAAAAATCTTATGTTTTACGCTCCTGATAAATTTTTATATGCAATGACTCATGGAGACGAGGGCTTACAAATTTTGCGTTTTTTTGATTACTCGAAAGGTGCGCCTCCTTTTTATATGATGGACGACCCCGAAACCTTTTTTGTTATGAGGTTAATAACGCCGTTTGTATTTATTTCCTTCAGCAGTTATATTGTAACTTCAGTTTTTACGGCATGGTTTGCCTTTTTGGGTATTTGGAAACTCTTTTTGGTTTTTTATCATTATTTCCCTAAATATGAAAAGGTGCTGTCTTTTTCAATATTATTTTTCCCATCAGTTTTATTCTGGGGCTCAGGCATCATGAAAGACCCCATAACATTAGCAGGAGCTGGCTGGTACACCTATGCTGTTTATATGATTTTTATTAAAAAAGAAAAAATATTTAAAAATATTTTAGGGCTGGTTTTTGGTATATTTTTAATTATGTCCACAAAACCATTTGTAATAATTGCACTAATGCCGGGCTCTCTTATTTGGCTAATGTTTTACAAGATGAAAAGTATCGAAAACAAAATTATCAGGTTTTTGCTTACGCCTGTTCTTATTCTGGGGTTTTTCTGGTTGGGTTCTACTTTAATGTCAAGTTTAAGCGAAAGCTTGGGGGAGTATGGTTCGTTGGAAGGCACACTGGAAAAAGCTGCCATTACGCAACAAGATTTACTGCGCGAAGAAGCATATGGCTCAAACAGTTATAATATTGGCACTTTTGAACCAACACTACAGGGGGTTGCTCCTAAAATACCTGCATCAATAATGGCAGGTTTGTTCCGACCCTATCTGTGGGAAGCGAATAATTTTCTTATGATTATTTCAGGATTGGAAAATACGTTGCTGATTTTGATGGTGTTATATTGTTTTTTTAGAGTGGGGATTTTCAGATTCTTTTCTATAATATTTGATGAACCCTTACTTATATTTTCATTTGTTTTTTCTTTGTTTTTTTCGTTCTCGATAGGATTGGCTACAGCCAATTTTGGAGCATTGGTACGCTACAAAATACCTTTATTGCCATTTTTCGTAGCCATGCTCTTTGTTACAATAAATAAAGTAAGAGAAGCACATAAATTAAAAAAAGCTGATAAAGAAGCCCAAAAAAATAGTGTTAATTAAAAACCAACGATAATGAATATTTTATTAATTGGCTCAGGAGGCAGAGAACATACATTGGCATGGAAAATATCTCAAAGTCCCCAATTGCAAAAACTTTATATAGCACCGGGTAATGCAGGAACAGCAGCTTATGGCGAAAACATAAAAATGGATATCAATAATTTTGATGATATTAAGAGGTTTTGTTTGACACGGATTATTAATATGATTGTTGTAGGTCCCGAAGAACCCCTTGTAAACGGGATAAGTGATTATTTTGCCAGGAACAAGGATACAAAACATATTGCTGTAGTAGGCCCTCAGCAAAAAGCAGCTATTCTGGAAGGCAGTAAGGATTTTGCCAAACAATTTATGAAAAAGTACAAAATACCCACAGCTTCGTACAAATCTTTTACAAAAGATAGCTTTGGCGATGCTGTTCAATTTCTCAGTAACATAAAACCACCCTATGTTTTAAAAGCTGATGGATTGGCAGCAGGAAAGGGTGTTGTAATAAGCTCTTCGTTTGAGCAGGCAAAGGATGAACTTGATTTAATGCTGTTAAAATCGAAATTTGGTAAAGCCAGCCATTGTGTCGTCGTTGAAGAATTCTTGAAAGGTGTAGAATTATCAGTTTTTATAGCTACTGACGGCGAATCGTATAAATTATTGCCATGTGCCAAAGATTATAAAAAAATTGGCGAGAATGATAAGGGTTTAAATACCGGAGGCATGGGAGCAGTATCGCCCGTACCCTTTGTAGATAAGGGACTTATGGAAAGAATTGTCAACCTAATTATTGAACCAACAATGGCTGGATTGAAAAACGAAAATATGAATTATCAGGGATTTATATTCTTTGGGTTAATGATTGTTGATGGCTTGCCCTTTGTAATAGAATATAATGTACGGCTTGGAGACCCCGAAACAGAAGTCGTTATCCCTCTTTTAAAAACTGATATTATTGATTTGTTCACTGCCATATGTAACAAAAAGCTTAAGGACATTAACCTTATCTGGGATAACCATTATGCAGCTACTGTTATGTTAGTTTCTGGAGGATATCCGGGTAATTATGAAAAAGGAAGAAAAATTGTTTTTTCTGAAAACATCGACAATAATTATTGCCTTATCATTCATGCAGGCACAAAAACTGATGAGGATGGCATTTTAGTTACCAATGGCGGAAGAGTTATGGCTGTAAGTTGTTTTGATAAAAACCTAAAACATGCATTAAACAAATGCTATAACACCATTGAATACATTAAATTTGACGAAATGTATTTCAGAAAAGATATTGGTAAAGATATGCTCAAATATATAAGGGAATAAATAAATAAGAATGTTTGTAAACATATTTAAATCGAATTTTCAAATTTTAATATTTATTCTTTTCATTTTCGGAGCTCTTATCTGGATATATTCATTTTTCTATCCCGCAGAGCTGCCCATACCAAAGGAATCGGAATTATTGTATTTTCCCTTGTATTATTTCTTTTTAAAACTTCCTTCTTATGTCTTAACGCTACTGGCTTTTACCCTTTTATTTATTCAATCACTTGTTTTAAACAATTTAATCATTAATTTTTCTTTAACAGAAAAAAACACTTTTTTACCTGGCCTGATTTATTTTGTTTTAATGAGTATATTCCCTTCTTTTTGCACGCTAAATCAGGTACTTATTATAAATCTTATTGTTATTCTGTGTTTAAACACACTGTTTAACTTATATTTAAAAGAAGAAACTTATGCCCCCGTATTTAATATCTCTTTTGTTTTTTCTTCGCTTTCGCTTCTGTATTTACCTGCTTCTATTTATTTAATTTTTCTATGGTTTGTTTTTATTATCTACCGTTTATTTAAGTGGCGGGAATGGGTCATTAGTATTATAGGATTTCTTTTACCTTATCTTTTTGTGTGGTTTTATTTTTTTTGGAATGATAAATTAGATGATTTAAATATGTATTTCAACATCTTTAAAGTTAATATTATAAATATTAATTTTAGGAGCATTAAATTTATCACAATGTTTTTTGTCCAATTATTAATACTTTATTCTGGTTTTAAATACCGTATTTTTACTAAAGATAAGATTGTCATGCAACGTAAGTTAGCAAGTATTTTTATCACACTATTTATCATTAGTATTATGCCAATATTTTTTATATCCGACACACCATTATATCATATAAGTACAACATTTTTACCGGCATCAGTGTTTTTAAGTTATTTGTTGCTAAGAATAAAAAAGAACTGGATTTCTGAATTAATATTTTTTACTTTACTTGGACTAATCATTGTTTCACGCATATATAAATTTTAAATATGAAAAAACATATATTATTCTTAGCTTTTACAATTCTATATTGCTCATTATTAGAGGCACAACATTTTACATCTGTTCATCACGAAGAATTAGAGTTTTATAATGCTCAAGAATTAACTGCAGAAGCATACCAGCTTATAAATCAAAGTCATTTAACGCCAAAAAATAAAGTTTCAAAATCCTGTTCATTAAATAAAATTGTATTTGGCTGGCATCCCTATTGGAGTAATGGCCTAGAGGTTAATTACGAATGGGATTTACTAAGCGATTTATCCTATTTTGCATATGAAGTAAATCCCAGCACAGGTAATGCAAGTAATACACACAGTTGGGCTACGGTAGCTGTTGTTGATTCTGCTTTGGCACATGGTGTAAAGGTTAATTTATGCGTGACACTTTTCAGCAGTCATGCCACTTTTTTTGGCAGCTCAACGGCACAGCAAACCCTGATTACAAATCTTATCAATGCTGTTCAACAACGCAATGCTCATGGTGTAAATATTGATT
This sequence comes from uncultured Bacteroidales bacterium, assembly GCA_964628845.1. Classification (GTDB taxonomy): domain Bacteria; phylum Bacteroidota; class Bacteroidia; order Bacteroidales; family PXBB01; genus JAKIYU01. The sequence goes on from CAZVOS010000080.1 coordinate 7,890, forward strand.
TTGAAGCAGTGCCTTCAGCCAATAAAAACGACCTGACCAATTTTATGATTAACCTGTGTAATCAGATGCACACGGCCATTCCTAATTCCAAAATTTCAATGGCTTTACCTGCTGTTGACTGGAGCGGAACATATGATGTTGTTGCCATGATGAACTATGTAGATTTGTTTTTAATCATGGGATACGACTATTATTATGGCGGCAGCTCTCAGGCAGGCCCTACCGACCCTCTTTATACCCATGTATCATCCTATAATTACAATTTGTCTAAGTCAGTAACATATTATTTGAACAAAGGCGTTCCACATGCAAAACTGGGGTTGGGATTGCCTTATTTCGGGAAAGAATGGGTAACCACATCAACAACAATACCTGCTAATACCGATTCTACAGGAGTTTCAAGAACATACAGATATGTGAGGGACAATGCCAGTGGTAATTATTCTAATGTTGTCAACTATTATAAATCCATGTCGACTTATTACTCCTTTTATTATTCAAACAAATGGAGACAATGTTTTATTACTGATGCTCCTATGATGGAAAAAAGGTTTGATTTAGTAAACAGACGTGACTTAGCAGGCATTGCTATTTGGGCATTAGGTTACGACGAGGGTTATAATGATATGTGGCAAGCCATTGAAAACAAATTTACCAACTGTGCCATAATACCCTGTCATGATACAATTTACGACATGGGAGGCCCAGAAGGCAATTATTACAATAACGAAGATTATACTTAT